>DAOVHK010000054.1 GCA_030671905.1 Clostridia bacterium
CATCATTTAAAAGCGATATTAAAGTCAAAAAATCTATCCACAGCTCTGGGTGATGAAGGCGGATTTGCTCCTGATTTGAAATCTAACGAGGAGGCTCTAAAGTTAATTGTTCAGGGAATTGAGAAGGCGGGATATAAACCCGGGGAAGACATCTACATAGGCATTGATGCTGCAGCATCCTCTTTTTATAATGGTAGTAAATATATTCTAAAAGCAGAAGGGAAAGAAAACAATGCTTCAGGGATGGTCGATTTCTATGAATCCTTGGTCAAAAGATACCCTGTAATTTTCATTGAGGATGGTTTGGCTGAAGACGATTGGGATGGTTGGAAACTGTTGACCAAGAGATTGGGGGAGAAGATACAGTTGACCGGAGATGACCTGTTTGTCACCAACAGGAAGAGGCTCAAGAAGGGAATTGAGCTAAAAGTAGCAAATTCTATTCTGATTAAACCCAACCAGATTGGAACTCTGACCGAGACGCTGGATACTGTAGAGATGGCTAAGAGAGCGAAATATACCTGTCTATTCTCCCACCGTTCTGGCGAGACAGAAGATGACATATTGGCCGATATAGTAGTGGCAACTAACGCTGGACAGATTAAAAGCGGTGCTCCTGCCAGGTCGGAACGGTTATGCAAGTATAACCGACTGATGAGAATAGAAGAGGAATTGGGAGAAAAAGCAGAATTTTATGAGTGGCAGATAAAAACCTGATGATAAAATTCAGGGCTTAGAGAATGCGGATAAGTATCCATAAAAAGAGAATTCATAGGAAGATACTAATCCTAATTGTTATAATTGGTATACTTATATTTCTTTTTGCCAATAAGAATTTTCAAACCTTGTTAATTTTAAATAAGGAAATTACTCAATTAAAGCAAAGAATAACAGGCTTGGAGGAAGAGAATATAGGGCTAAAGGAAGAACTGGAAGCAATGAAGAACGATCCTGAATATATTGAGAGCCTGGCACGTAGAGAGCTGGGATTGATTAAACCTGGAGAAACCAAGTATAAATTTATCGAATCTCAAGAACAAAAATGACTTGACTGAATGCAACTATTTTCTTATAATGAAAAGGCGGTTTGCCGGAGTGGCGGAATTGGCAGACGCCTTGGACTTAAAATCCAATGGGTATTTGATACCCGTGCCGGTTCGAGTCCGGCCTCCGGCACGGAGAATGTCTGGAGTAGCCCCGATTTATCGGGGCGTTTCGTAAAGCCGGATAGAATTTTGAAATTACCATATGATAAATGGACGCGGGGTGGAGCAGTCTGGTAGCTCGTCGGGCTCATAACCCGGAGGTCGACCGTTCGAATCGGTCCCCCGCCACCAGATTAAACAAAATTGCCGATGTCCAGAGGGGTATTCGGCAATTTTTTTGGTAAAAGGAGAGGGAAAGGCTGAAAAAAGTAGCCTGTCCCCTTTTTTGTTTTGACAGAGGGATATAATAAGTGTATAATACATTGAAAAATAAGTTATGTTATTGGTTGTTATAAAAAGGAAGGGAGAGGATATAAATGTGGAAGAAAGAGGATTTAGAGGAGACAATTAAGAATAAATTTGGTGCTTACGATTTTATTGTGGTTTCCAACCGAGAGCCCTATGTTCATGAATATTCAGGGAAAAAGGTCAGATGTGTTAAGTCGATTGGAGGGCTTACTGCTGCCATGGATCCGATAATGCAGGCATCTAAAGGCGTTTGGGTTGCCCATGGGAGCGGTGATGCTGATAAGGATGTTGTAGATAAAGATAATAAAATTAAGGTTCCTCCTGAGGACCCGAAGTATAGTTTAAAGCGGATATGGATGACCAAGGAAGAGGAGAACGGTTTCTATTACGGCTATGCGAATCAAGTCCTTTGGCCATTATCTCACATTGCTTATCGCCAGCCAGTTTTTGATGCTTCCCATTGGGAGTATTACCAGGAAGTCAACCAGAGGTTTGCCGAAGCTGTTCTCGAAGAGAAGAGAGATAATAAATTGTTCGTCTGGCTCCAGGATTACCATTTAAGTCTATGTGCTAAGATTATAAAGGAGAAAAGTCCTGATGCAATTGTCTCTCTATTCTGGCATATTCCCTGGCCAAACCCAGAGGTATTCAGAATATGTCCCCAGAAGAAGAAGCTCCTGGAAGGGCTTTTAGCTAATGACCTTCTGGGATTCCACCTTCGCTACCATTGCCTCAACTTTCTGGATACTGTAAACCAGGAATTGGAAGCCAAAGTCAATCGCGAAGAGTCTTCTGTTACTTACAAAAATCACAAGACTTTAGTAAGGCCATTCCCCATCAGCATAGATGCCGAGGGTATCTCACAGATGGCTAATACCAAAGAAGCGGAAGAGAAAATGAAAAGTCTTCCGGAAGAGATAGACCCTCCCTATGAAATCCTCTGCTTGAGTATAGACAGAGTTGACTATACTAAGGGAATTTTAGAAAAAATTAGAGCAGTGGATAGATTTTTAGAGAAGTATCCTGAATACCAAGGACGGTTCGTCTTCCTTGAGTTGGGGGCGCTTAGCCGATTGCACATCAAGACTTACAAGCAATTAATAGATGATATCCAGTCCCTGGCTGAAGAGGTGAATTGGAAATACCGTTCTGGCTACTGGTATCCAATTGTCATCATCAATCGCCGGCTAGATTATACAACGCACCTCGCCTACTATCGCGCTTGCGACGTTTGCCTGGTGGGTTCTCTCCATGATGGAATGAACTTAGTTGCCAAAGAGTATAATATGGCCAATGTAGACCTTAAGGGAATGCTCGTTTTAAGCCAGTTCACCGGTGCAGCAAGAGAATTAAAAGATGCTGTCCTGATAAATCCTTTTGACATTGAAGGGGTTGCTGATGCGATTTTCTCTGTATGTAAAATGTCGGAGAAGGAAAGAAAAAGACGAGTAAGAAAGATGCAAAAGGTCATCCTGGAAAATAATATTTATAAATGGGCTGGGAAATTTATTCTCCAATTAAGCGAATTATAGGATAGGTCTTAAAAAGGATAAGTATTGTGCGACATGTTTTCAATGTTTGGCAAAACATTGAGAAGAGATTATGGTCGGCTAAGGGGATTTTCCTCCTTTTAGACTTCGATGGCACACTGACCCCAATTGTCAAACGTCCCAGGGAGGCGGAGCTCTCTTCAGAGATGGAGGGAATTCTGAAATTTCTAGCCAAAAAGAGGGGATTCGAAGTCGCCATTATAAGTGGAAGGGCTCTTTCTGACTTAAAGCAAAAAATTAAGATAAGAAACATAATTTACGTTGGGAATCATGGATTGGAGATAGAGAGGAAGGGAAAAAATTTTATCTACCCCCAAGCCTCAAAATCAATCCCCACTATGAAGGAACTAAAGAAAATTCTGAAGGCAAGACTTGGTTCTATTAAAGGAACGATTGTAGAAGATAAAAGAGTAGGATTAGCTGTCCATTATAGAATGGTGAAGAATTCTGACGTGCCAGAATTAGAGAGGATGGTCAGACAAATTTTCCGGCCGTTTATGGAAAAGAGGAAAATAAAAATTGGTCACGGGAAAAAAATCCTTGAGGCAAAAGCTCCTATTATGTGGGATAAAGGCAAAGCGGCTTCTATGCTTCTTGATTCTTTTAAGCAAGAAAAGCCACTTTCCATCTATTTAGGAGATGATAAGACAGACGAAGATGCTTTCTCCGCACTGGACGGAAAAGGGATTACTGTTTTCGTGGGAAAGCCCGGGAAATCGAAAGCGAAATTTTTTCTTAGGAATGTTAGTGAAGTGGGAACTTTCCTGAAGAAGCTTTCTGCTTTAAAGTTAGGAGGGTGCAAAACCAGGTGCACAAAAAAAAGCCCCGTCTGACTAAAGCTAAACAGCCATTCCATTTCTATACCAGGCTTAATTTAATCGAGTTTACGGGCAAGAAAGCTACCAATTTACGCGAGCTGGTAGAGATAATGAAGGAAGTACCGGGCTCGGTTATCTACCACCATACTCACCACTACCTTCAACAACACCTTTATCTCTCACCCGAGCCTCCCAACGACTTTGCCTACTGGGTCACCTACATTCTTCGCGAGGACGAACTGGGGGAAGAGATTGCCAGTATTGACCTCTGTGAATTTTCCACCATTCGCTCCTTAAGAGAAAAGATTATAGAGACCATTGAAGAGCATCTTGCCAGAAATCCAGGAACTTTGCGCACGGCACCTCCCGGGGCAGAATTCCATTTCTTTAAGACTATTACCTTTATTCTACCTACTCCTTATATTGCTGGTGACCTCTTAGAGTTCCTGAAAGCTCTCAGGAAAATTTCTATCCATTCAATCTATTTCCATATGTTTGAGGCGAAACTGAGGTTAGAAAAAGGAGAAAACGATTTTTCCCGCTGGATCGAAGATATGCTAAAAGAGAAGGAGCTTGCCAGGGAGATTGCAAAATTCGACCCTTATACTTTTACTATGGAAGGTTTGCGTGGTGAACTCTGCAGACTAATTACCAAGCATATTCCTGGAGAAATAATCGAATGTCAAAAATAAGTGACTACGAATCAATTGTAGGAGCTGAAGTAATCAACGAATTAAAGATGCTTGCTAAGAAGCTGAAGGATAAAGTCATTCAGAATATTAACTCCACCTCAGTGGGTGGGGGAGTAGCAGAGATTCTCGGCCGAATGGTTCCCCTCCTGCAAGATTTGGGGGTAGATGCCCGCTGGGACGTACTGAAGGGAGGAGAAAAGTACTTTCAGGTAACCAAGAAGTTCCATAATGCTCTCCATGGCAGGAAAACAGAGATTACCAGTGATGACTATGAAATTTTTCTTGAAACTACTAAGGAAAACATTGAACAGATAGAATTTTATGGCGATATTATTTTCATTCATGACCCTCAACCGGTAGCTTTAGTGGAAAAGAGAAGATACTTGAAGAGCAGGTGGATCTGGAGGTGCCATATCGATTTCACCTCTCCAGACCCCGAAATATGGAAGTTTCTTAAATCCTTTGTAGAGCAATACGATGCCTGCGTTTTTTCAGCCCCTTCTTTCGCTCGCCCCTTGCCCATTAGACAGTTTTTAATTTCGCCTTCCATCGACCCCTTAAGCGAGAAGAATAGAGACTTATCCGAGGAAGAAATTAATAATGTACTTGAGGAACTAAAGATAAATAGAGATAAACCAATAATTACTCAAATTTCTCGTTTTGATTACCTCAAAGACCCTTTTGGAGTAATCGAAGCCTTTCGCCTGGTTAAAAAGTATGTCGACTGCCGGCTGGTTTTGGCTGGAGGAGGTGCAGTTGATGACCCTGAAGGACAAAAAGTCTTTCAGGAAGTAGTAGAGAAAGCCGAGAATGATCCAGATATCCTCGTTTTGCTTCTCCCTCCGGCAAGCGACCTGGAAATTAATGCCTTACAAAGGGCATCTACAGTCATTCTCCAGAAGTCTCTCAGGGAAGGTTTTGGGCTTACAGTGGCTGAGGCTTTATGGAAGGCCAAGCCAGTGGTTGCTTCTGCAGTGGGGGGCATACCTTTACAAATTGCCCATAAGTATTCTGGTTTACTTTCCCATACAGTGCAAGGAACTGCCTATTGGATTAGGCAGCTCCTCCATAGTCCCGAGTATGCAACAAGGCTGGGTGAAAATGGGAAGGCACACATTAAGCAAAATTTCCTCCTTACCAGACATTTGAGAGATTATCTACTCCTCTTCCTATCCTTAGAAGAAGAAGAGGACGTAATTTACCTATAAATTCTCTCGAACTGAATGCTCCTTTCCTAAAATATCTCTCCTCTTTTCCATTTCTCTTCTAATTCATCTCCTTGAATTCCCTATTATTCCTATGGTTTAATATGGGAGAAATAGCACCCTCTTTAGAAGTTAACTTTTTGTTAAGTTTATGTTAAGTTTGTGTTAAGTTTGTGTTAAAATTGTGGTTGACAAAATCCGGTTTTTGTGGTAATATAGCATAGGGAGCTTGATAAGAGTTGTTTTGACAACATAATAGGTAAGTTTAAATTGTCCGACAAAGGCAAACTTCGAGAAATCGAGGGGCGCAAAACCTCGGATCTAAGGAGCCACCTCTATGATGGCCGGGTTGCCGAAGACAATAACAATAAAGAATATAATATTGAGCCGAATAAGCAGGAAAATATGCTTGTTCGGCTCTATATTTATCATATTAACTATAGTTCCTTTAAAGACTATTGCATTTGCCGAGACTACTGACCAGACTGTTTTGGGAAATCTCCACATTA
This sequence comes from Clostridia bacterium, assembly GCA_030671905.1. Taxonomy (GTDB): domain Bacteria; phylum UBA6262; class WVXT01; order WVXT01; family WVXT01; genus WVXT01. Next base: position 6,229 of record DAOVHK010000054.1, read on the forward strand.
TCAATGACACCCTGTTTGGAAAATTCAATTACGGCGATGAACGCGTGGAAGGATTTCTAGAAGCTAAAGAGTCTTTCCCAGGAGGGGTAAGCGGCTTTGTGATAGGGACAAATATTGGATTGGGTTCTCCTGAGGCGAATTTTGGAAAAGGAAAAATAGACTTAAAAGTATGCTTTACCAATGATAATCCAGTATTGGAGCGAAGCGCTCTTTTTAAAATAGGAGCCGAATGGCTTCCCCAATGGAATCTTGCCTCTACTCGCTTAAAAGCCAAGATTGGCCTTAGAGGGGGTTACCTTTCAGTAACTACCACTACCGAGCCAATAGACCCACCATACCCTTCTCAACTCCTCTATGGAGCCGAAAGCGGCCTTTCCATTTCCAAAGAGTTTAAAGGGATAACTTTTGAGACCGGAGCTACAGGATATGTAACCTACAGCTTCTATAATCAGAATAATCAAGTGGATAATTCTGGAATTAAGTTACAAGCGGGTAGCAAAATAGAGGTTCTTCCGGTCATATTAAAATTGGGATGGAAGGGGGTTCTGGTAAACTACAATCCGGACAAATACTTTTTCCTGGATTCTATGAGAGAGGACAGCTACGAAGTTAGCATCGGCTATGTGGGAGAAAGGTTTGGCATTGGACTATTCAATTCTCTGGATATCAGGGAAGGAATAGAATTTGAAAGAAAGAGAAACCTGACAGGCATGGGAGTCCAGGTAGGTGGATGGGTAGCCAAGGGGATTTTCTCGCAAGACCTTTTGGTTGGGAAAGAAGCCACCACAATTTCATTGGGTAGAGATTTTTCCGATGCATATTTTGAAGCATACTGGACAAAAGACCAGAATTATATAGAGACGGGTAATGGTAACATTTTTGGAGTAAGTTTCAAGTGCGGGATTGGGCCCAAGCCCGCTGAGCTTGTCGAAGTTGAGTCTTATAAGAGTTATGTTCAAGAAGGTGATGGTCCATTTAATGCATTGCCCGATTTTCGCCTGCCATTTGCCGAAAGTGTAGAAAGACTCAATACTATGAATAAAGTTATAAGGTACACCAGAGGTAACCTGGAATATATATCCCAGAATGGTTCTGACCGTGACCCAAGGGAAGTGTTCGAGTTAAGAGGAGGAGATTGCGATGAGCAGGCTCTCTTTCAGCTACATGCCTTGAAGACCCATGGTTATGATGATTTGTACGAACTGGCTTTCGTATCTCCCAGAATGGCACACGCCTTCTCCTATGGTAAAGATAAAAGGACAGGAGAAGAATATATATGGGAATATGGCAGGGTGTTCAGACTGGATTTCGACTCTGACTCTAACCTCTCAGAAAAAGAGAAGATGGCAGCTATCCTTTCCTCCAGGAGTTACACAAAGAACTGGGAGTATCTTTGGACTTTCAAACCCCCAAGTTCTGACTATAAAGACTACAATTACCAGGATATGGAAACCGTCTATGAAGCATGGAGTGACGAGGTAGATATTCCAGAAGATATGATACAAGTAATTCCCGAATCGGGAATAAGGCTATTTATCGGCACAGAATTTGAAGAATAAAAACAAGGGCAACCAAAGAGGTGGTGCTCCCTTACCGCCAGTACCAGGAAGGGTACTGGCGGTTTTTTTTATTGCTGGCAATCCTTGGCAACAAGTCCAAAGATTTTACTTGCACAAAACAGGGGAAATTTGATATAATTAAAAAAAAGGGGACAGGCTACTTTTTGAAAATTTTACGAATTTCTTACAATTTTTTTACGTATCCGTAACACTAGTGTGATATAATATCTTTGATATTCCGAAAAGGCAAACCCTGAGCAATCAGGGGGCGCAAAGCCTCGGGGTTACATAGATAGACAACATTGCAGTTGAACTAGCCGGGCTGCCGATAACGAGTATGGGGACCCGTTATGGGTGGTCCGGCTTTTTATTTTAAATCTGCTAGCCGGCAAACTCCGTATAGAAAATGTTGTCAAAAAGGATGAAAAACTTTTGGAAAGAAGATGGAGGAGATATGTCCGAGGCTGAGATTAAGGAGCTACCAGGGGATATGTTTAAGGCGATTGATAGTGGTGATGTAGGGAAGAATATAATATTGAACCGAACGGGCAGGAAGGCGTGCTTGTTCGGTTTTATATTTATTATATTAACTATAGTTCCTTTAAGGACTATTGCATTTGCAGAGACTTCTGATCAGACCATTTTGGGGAATCTCCATGTTATCAATAACACCCTGTTTGGAAAATTCAATTACAGCAGTGAGAACGTAGAAGGATTTCTGGAAGCTAAAGAGTCTTTCACAGGAGGGACAAGCGGCTTTGTGATAGGGACAAATATTGGCTTGGGTTCTCCTGAGGCGAATTTCGGAAAAGGGAAAATAGACCTAAAGGTATGCTTTACCAATGATAATCCGGTATTGGAGCGAAGCGCTCTTTTTAAAATAGGAGCCGAATGGCTTCCTCAATGGAATCTTGCCTCTACTCGCTTAAAAGCCAAGCTGGGCCTTAGAGGTGGTTGCCTTTCAGTAACTACTACTACCGAACCGATAGACCCACCATACCCCTCACAACTACTCTATGGAGCTGAAAGCGGCCTTTCCATTTCCAAAGAGTTCAAAAGGATAGCCTTGGAGACAGGAGTTACAGGATATGTGACCTACAGCTTCTATAATCAGAATAATCAAGTGGATAATTCCGGAATTGAGTTACAAGTGGGTAGCAGAGTAGAGGTTCTTCCGGTCA
>DAOVHK010000148.1 GCA_030671905.1 Clostridia bacterium
GAGGCACTTGAGGCAACTATTGAACTTCTAAAAAAAGGGAAGATTGTGGCAATCAAAGGACTGGGCGGGTTCCATTTGGCTTGCGACGCTACAAATGGTGTTGCCGTAGAGAGACTTCGCCAAAGGAAAGTACGCCCATATAAGCCTTTTGCTATTATGGTTTCAGATATAGAGACGGCGAAGAAACACTGTTTAGTCTCTCAACAAGAGGAGGAGTTACTTTCCCATTGGCAGAAACCTATTGTCCTTCTTGAAAAGAGAGAAGACTCAAAAATCTCTGATTTAGTGGCTCCCAGTAACAACTATCTGGGAGTGATACTTCCCTATACTCCATTACACTATTTGTTGTTTCGTAGCTTCTCTTCTTCCCCTTCCGCTCTGGTGATGACCAGTGGCAATCTCTCTGACCAACCGATCGAAATTGGTAACCAGGAGGCAATAGATAACCTTTCCCATATTGCAGATTATTTTCTTCTCCATAATCGGGATATCTATAATAGATGTGATGATTCGATTGTGAAAGTATTCTCAGGGAATCCTGTTGTTATCCGTAGAGCCAGGGGCTATGTTCCTTCTCCGGTCGAATTAGACTATAAAGTAGAATCTATACTGGCATGTGGTGCTGAATTAAAAAATACCTTCTGTTTGACCAAAGAGAACTATGCATTTATTAGTCAGTACATAGGGGATATAAAAGATTATAAAACTCTACAGTACTATGAACAGATGCTCCAGCGGTTCAAGAAACTGTTTGGCATCAATCCAAAAATAGTTGCCCATGATCTCCATCCAGACTATCTTTCTACACAATACGCCCTGGACATTACCCGTGGAAAGCCTAAAATTATGCGCATACCAGTTCAGCACCACCACGCGCACATTGTCAGCTGTTTAGTAGAAAACAAGGTGAAAGGGAAAGCTATCGGTGTGGCCTTTGATGGAATTGGCTATGGTCCAGATGGGAATATCTGGGGAGGAGAGTTTTTAGTTGCCGATTGCAGGGATTTCCGGAGAATCGGTCAATTGAAGTATCTTCCCTTGCCTGGGGGAGACAGGGCGGTTGATGAACCTTGGAGAATGGCTGTAAGCCTTCTGGTGGAGGCTTTTGGTAACAGAATTCCCCGTATAGATTTTACAGATAGGTGGAAAAAGAAAATACCAATTATTCTGGGAATGATAGAAAAGAGAGTAAATTCTCCTTTGACTTCAAGTATGGGGAGATTTTTTGATGGGGTTTCTTCTATTCTGGGGATATGTGATGTTAATACTTATGAAGGCCAGGCGGCAATGGAACTGGAAAGTATGGCTCAACAGCTATCCAGCTCTTCTGGGAATTTATTAGCTCAAAATTACAGATATGAAATACAAGAAGAGAAAGAAACATTCATCGTTGAGCCGGCGTGGATTGTGAGGGGGATTGTTGAAGATTTGCAAAAGAGGGTTCCTGCATCAGTTATCGCATATAAATTTCACAGTTCGATTGCCGATATAATAAAGGATGTTAGCTTAAAAATCAAGGAAAGAACAGGCATCAGTAGAGTGGCCCTCTCGGGCGGTGTCTTTCAGAATAGATTACTTTTAGGCCTTGCCCTCAAGAAATTGACAGAGCAAGGATTCATATGTTATTATCAGAAGAAAGTACCTCCTAACGACGGAGGAATTTCTCTGGGTCAGGCAATAATAGCTAACGAAGTAGTAAAAAATAAAATTAAAAGATAAATTCCTGAAGCTTTTCACAAACTATCTTTCAAATTTAGGAGTAGTGAAGCAAGGATTTGAAAAATGTGTTTGGCTATCCCGGCAAAGATATTAAAAATAGAAGATAATTTGGCTCAGGTAGATATGGCGGGAGTGAAGAGACAAGCCGATATACGCATGGTAAGTAATGTGAGAGTCGGAGAATACATTTTAATCCATGCTGGATTTGCTATTGAAAAGATTGGAGAGAAAGACGCAGAGGAAACTCTACAACTCTTAAGGGAGATAATATGAAGTTTGTTGATGAGTTTAGAGACAGAGCTATAGCAGAAAGGATAGTTAAAAAGATAAAAAGATTCGACTCCTTAAAAGTCAACCTTATGGAAGTCTGTGGTACCCATACAATGGTGATATTCAAGCAGGGACTGAAAGGAATGCTTCCCAAGAATGTAAATCTCTTGTCAGGTCCTGGCTGTCCGGTTTGTGTAACCTCTCAAGAAGACATTGATAAGACAATTGAGTTAGCCAAGGATGAAAATGTGATAATTGCTACCTTTGGCGATATGGTAAGAGTTCCCGGAACCAATTCCAGCCTGGAGAAAGAGAGAGGGAATGGTGCTGACGTAAGGATTATTTACAGTCCCAGCGAAGCTTTAAGAATTGCCAGGGAGAATCCTGCCAGGAGAGTTGTCTTTTTGGCTATTGGTTTTGAGACTACCTCGCCCCTTATTGCTGCTTCTCTCCTTGATGTCCAAAAAGAGAAAATTGACAACTTTTATATCTTTTCCAGTCACAAGCTCATCCCTCCAGCGATGGAAGCGCTATTGGAGTCAAAAGAGGTAAGGATAGATGGTTTTATCTGCCCCGGGCATGTGAGTGTTACCATAGGGAGTAATGCCTACAAATTTATAGCCCAGAAGTATAACGTTCCCTGCGTGATTGGGGGGTTTGAACCGCTGGACGTTTTACAATCTATATATATGTTACTGAAGCAGATTAAAGAGAAAAGAACCGAAGTAGAAATTGAGTATTTTCGTGCTGTTCATCCGCAAGGGAACAGGATTGCCCAGGAGTTAATAGATGAAGTATTTGAGGTAAGTGATGTTATGTGGCGGGGACTGGGGACTATTCCTAAAAGCGGTCTCAGGCTTAAAAGGAAATTTTCTGACTTCGATGCGGAAAAAGAGTTCCCAACAAAAACAAGGAAGAGTAAGGAGAATCCAGATTGTGCTTGTGGGGAGGTGCTCAGAGGAGTAAAGAAGCCAACACAGTGCAAATTATATAGGAAAATCTGTACTCCCGAAGAGCCTTATGGACCCTGCATGGTTTCTTCTGAAGGCACATGTGCAGCCTATTACAAATATGGTTAAAAAATTTAAAGATAACGAAAAGAAGATTTTACTGGCGCATGGAAGTGGCGGGAAGCTTACCCATCAACTAATCAAGAGCTTTGTGAAGAAATTCCGAAATCTGCCTCTGGCGAAGCTGGACGATAGTGCTGTATTGAAATTCAAAGGTAAACTTGCCTTCACTACGGATTCCTATGTGGTGGACCCCATATATTTTCCCGGTGGAGATATAGGTAAATTGGCGGTCAATGGTACTGTTAATGACCTGGCTATGGTAGGGGCAAGACCTCTATATTTGAGTGCAGCAGCAATTATTGAAGAGGGGTTTCCCCTTGTTGATTTGGAGAGGATTATTGATTCAATGAACAGGGCTGCCAGAGCAGCTGGCGTAAAAATAGTGACTGGTGATACCAAAGTTGTAGAAAAGGGTGGAGCTGACAAGATATTTATAAACACTTCTGGTATAGGATTGATAGATTCGGGGGTGGACATCTCTTCAAAAAATGCACGGATTGGTGATAGGATAATCTTAAGCGGCACAATTGGTGACCATGGAATCGCTATTTTGAGTGCAAGAGAAAA
>DAOVHK010000100.1 GCA_030671905.1 Clostridia bacterium
AGGATAGCCTTGGAGACAGGAGTTACAGGATATGTGACCTACAGCTTCTATAATCAGAATAATCAAGTGGATAATTCCGGAATTGAGTTACAAGTGGGTAGCAGAGTAGAGGTTCTTCCAGTCATATTAAGACTGGGATGGAAGGGGACTTTAGTAAAATATAATCCGGACAAATACTTTTTCCTCGATTCTATGAAAGAGGACAGCTACGAAGTTAGCATCGGCTATGTGGGAGAAAGGTTTGGCATTGGACTATTCAATTCTCTGGATATCAGAAAGGGAATAGAATTTGAAAGAAAGAGAAACCTGACAGGCATGGGAGTCCAGGTAGGTAGATGGTTAGCCAAGGGGATTTTCTCGCAGAACCTTTTGGCTGGGAAAAAGGCCACCACAATTTCATTGGGTAGAGATTTTTCCGATGCATATTTTGAAGCATACTGGACAAAAAACCAGAATTATGTAGACACAGGTAAGGGTAATATTTTTGGAGTAAGTTTCAAGTGCGGGATTGGGCCTAAACCAGCTGAGCTTGTTGAAGGTAAGGCTTATAAAAGTTATGTTCAAGAAGATGATGGTCCGTTCAACGCATTGCCCGATTTTCGCCTACCATTTGCCGAAAGTATGGAAAGACTTGATACTATAAACAAGGTTATAAGGTACACCAGAGGTAACCTGGGATATATACCACAGAATGGTTCTGGTCGCAACCCCAAGGAAGTGTTTGAGTTAAGGGGAGGAGACTGTGATGAGCAGGCTCTCTTTCAGCTACATGCCTTGAAGACCCATGGTTATGATGATTTGTATGAACTGGCTTTCGTATCTCCCAGAAAGGCACACGCCTTCTCATATGGTAAAGATAAGAGGACAAGAGAAGAATATATATGGGAATATGGCAGGGTGTTCAGATTGGATTTCCAGCCTGACTCTAACCTCTCAGAAAAAGAGAAAATGGCAGCTATCCTTTCCTCAAGGAGTTACACAGAGGATTGGGAATGCTTTTGGGCTTTCCGGACTACAAGTCCCGACTATAGGGAATACAATTACCAGGATATGAAGTGGGTCTACGAAGTTTGGAGTGACGCAGTAGATATTCCAGAAGATACAGTCCAAGTGATTCCCGAATCGGGAATAAGGCTATTTATCGGCACAGAATTTGAAGAATAAGGGCAACCAATAAGGGTTGTAAAATCCTGTGTAGGGACAGACCGCTGTGTCTGTTCCTTGAGCTCCCACCCAACTCGCCAAGAACCCTTACTAATCCCCCTGTTAAATTTTACACTATCCAAATTTTTATTTTGCTTGATTTTTACAAAAGGTTTAAATATAATATATTTTGCCGTTTTGTATGATTCTAAAGGTTGTGCATGGTTCATGGCGGCGTAGCTCAGTCTGGTTAGAGCAGGGGAATCATAATCCCTGTGTCGTAGGTTCGAATCCTACCGCCGCTACCAGAAAACTATAATCTTGTTTTTATGAAAGAGTCCGCATTGGCGGGCTATTTTTATCGAAAAATGGTTTTCCCCAAAGTTAAAAAGATAATAGAAAGATATAATATGTTTTCTCCTGGAGATAGAGTCCTGGTAGGAGTTTCCGGAGGACCGGACTCGGTCTGCCTGTTACATATCCTGAATAGATGCCGAAAAGAGATGGCTTTATCCTTGCACATTGTACACATCAACCATGGAATAAGAAAGAGGGAGTCGAAAAGAGAAGAAAAATTCGTAAGTCATCTGGCTGGTAGGATGAGCCTGCCCATTACTGTGAAATCATTAGATGTTCCATCTTATGCCAGAAAGAAGAGGCTAACTATTGAGGAGGCGGCAAGGGATATGCGTTACAGTGCCTTCGAGCAATTAGCCGGGAAACTGAATGCTAAAAAGATTGCTCTGGGACATACTGCTTCCGACCAGGTAGAGACAGTGCTAATGCACCTTTTGCGCGGTAGTGGTCCTCAAGGGTTATCTGGAATTCCCCCTGTGAGAAAATTGGGTAGCAGTTTAATCGTCCGTCCTTTAATAGAAGTAAATAGAGAAGAAATTTTGAACTATTTAAAAAAGAATAATCTGACATTCTGCTTAGATTCGTCAAACAGAAAAACTGAATATTTTCGTAACAAAGTCAGGTTAAAGCTTCTTCCTCTTTTACGAAAGAACTATAATGAGAACATTGATGGGGCGCTTCTCCGTTTGTCAGAAATTTTGAAAGAAGAGAATGCCTATTGGGAGAGAGTGGTGGAGAGAGTTCTTGGCAAAGTAGTCTCCTGGGAGGCAGAGAAAATTTTGATTGATTTCAAGAAATTTTTAAGATATAATGTAATTGTTCAGAGAAGGGTTTTGTACAGGCTTTTTGGGGGAATTGTAAGTCTAAGCCAGATAGAGGCGATAAGGAATTTAGCTCAAAAGAGCTCTCAGGGGAAAAGGATTTATCTGGGTAGGAGGTTCAGTGTCAGGAAAGAGGGCAATCTTCTGATATTTTCATCTTCTCCTGAGCGAAGATTTAAAAAATTTAATTATCCCCTCAGAGTTCCTGGTAAAAACGAGATTGAGGGGCTGAACCTAACACTCAATACCAGAATAGTAGATTTTTACCCTGTTTCGGAGAAGGAAACCAATACTGCCTATTTCGATGTAGATAAGATAAACTTCAAGAAATTACTACTGAGGAATAGACGGGAGGGAGACCGGTTTAGACCTTTTGGGTTGAGGGGTACCAAGAAGCTTAGTGACTTCTTTATCGATAGGAAGATACCGAGACGTCTGCGGGACAGGGTTCCTCTTCTGGTAGAGGGAGAAGATATTCTCTGGGTGGTGGGGATTCGCCGAGCGGATAAGGCAAGGATTACCGAAGATACAAAAAAGATTTTGGAAGTTCGAGTTTTACGGGAGGAAGAGTCTTGAGTGATTTAAAGAAAGGTTTAAATAGGAATAAATTTTTGAAGGGTTTGTCTCTGTGGCTGATTATTATTCTGGTGGTTATGCTTTTTGCCCGATTGATGAGACCACAAGAATATAAGGAGATAGGTTATAGTGAATTCAAGAGCTATCTGAGGTCGGGTCAGGTAGTGGAAGCTTTAATCAGCGAGGCGATGATTAAAGGAGAATTCAGGAGTGAAACGGGAGAGCCGGTCAAATTTAAAACTGTGCCTGTGGAGGACCCTAAGCTCGTGGAAGAACTGGAGGCCTATGGAGTCAAATATAAAGGTGAGGTTAAGAGAAACTGGTTCTCTGTTATTCTTTTCAATTTTGGACCAATTCTCCTGTTTGTTTTTATCTGGTTTATGTTGATTCGTTCGATGCAGTCTGGTGGGAAGCAGGCTATGTCTTTCGGCAGAAGCCGGGCAAAACTTACGGACCAGAGTAAACAGAGGGTAACTTTCGCTGATGTTGCCGGAGTAGATGAGGCTAAAGAAGAGCTACAAGAGATAATTGCATTTTTGAAGGAGCCAAAAAAGTTTCAGAAGCTCGGGGGAAAAATTCCCAAAGGAGTCCTACTTTACGGAGTTCCGGGCTCGGGCAAGACACTTTTAGCCAAGGCAGTAGCAGGTGAGGCAGGGGTGCCTTTCTTCGGTGCCAGTGGCTCTGAGTTTGTGGAGATGTTTGTGGGAGTAGGAGCATCAAGAGTGCGCGACCTATTCAATCAGGGAAAGAAAAGTGCACCTTGCCTCCTCTTCATTGATGAGCTTGACGCTGTGGGCAGGCATAGGTTTGCCGGCATTGGAGGCGGACACGATGAGCGGGAGCAGACTCTCAATCAGCTTTTAGTGGAGATGGATGGATTCGATACCAAAGAGGGAGTAATTCTCATTGCAGCGACTAATAGACCAGATGTTCTCGACCCAGCACTTCTCCGACCGGGAAGGTTCGACCGGCATATAATGGTACCCAATCCCGATTTGAAAGGACGCGAGGAGATACTGAAGGTGCATACCCGCAACATAAAACTGGGTCCGGATGTCGATTTAAAGGTTATTGCCAGGAGGACTCCGGGATTTGTGGGTAGCGATATAGCTAATCTGGTTAACGAAGCTGCTCTTCTGGCAGCTCGTGAAGACAAGAAGGCAGTAGAAATAAAAGAGTTTGAGGAAGCAATCGATAGGGTTATTGCCGGTCCGCAGAGGAAGAGCAGGATGATTTCTGAAAGGGAGAAGAAGATTATTGCCTATCATGAAGCCGGACACGCTCTGGTGGCAAAACTGATTCCCGGCACAGACCCCATCCATAAGGTCTCAATTATTCCTCGGGGACCTGCTTTAGGATATACATTGCAGCTTCCTCTGGAAGATAAGTATTTGTCTACTAAAACTGAAATTATAGATAAGTTGACTGTTTTCCTTGGCGGCAGGGCATCCGAAGAGTTGACTTTTAATGAATTAACTACCGGCGCTGAAAATGACCTCCAGCAGGCAACTGAGATTGCCCATAAGATGATCTGCGAATATGGAATGAGCGACAAGCTCGGCCCATTGACTCTCAGGAAAAAAGAGACTGAGATATTTTTAGGTCGAGATTTCACTAAAGAGAAAGCCTATAGTGAAAAAACAGCACAAATAATAGATGAAGAAGTAAAGAAAATTGTGGAAGATTGTAGAGACCGGGCTAAAGACCTTTTGAAAAAGAACAAGGCTAAACTGGACAGATTGGCTAAAGCACTAATAGAAAAGGAAATACTTGCGGGAGAAGAAGTGGAAAAGATATTGAAACATGGAGAAGAAGTTTCCGCAAGTGAAAAGAAGAATAGAACTAAAGATACAACTAAAAAGAGTGGAGAGTGATGGACAGGAAGAAAATCGAGAGAGCTGTAAAAATGATTTTAGAGGCAATTGGAGAGAATCCCTTAAGAGAAGGATTGAAGAGGACTCCTCAACGTGTTGCCGAAATGTATGAAGAAGTTTTGGCTGGTTATTCAAAGACGCCAGCCAAGGAACTTAAAGTACGTTACGAAAAAGAAAATTACGAAGAGATAGTTCTGGTGCGGGACATTCCCCTCTACTCTATGTGCGAGCACCATATATTGCCTTTTTTTGGCAAAGCTCATGTGGCTTATATGCCTCATAAAGATAGAATTGCCGGGCTGAGTAAAATCGTTCGAGTGGTGGAAATTCTTGCTCGCAGGCTTCAAGTACAGGAAAGACTCACCAAGCAAATTGCCGATACTATAATGGAAGCCTTGACTCCCCAGGGAGTGTTAGTGGTGATTGAAGCCGAACATTTTTGTATAACTATGCGGGGGATAAAAAAACCAGGTTCGTTAGTGATGACCTCAACAATGCGAGGTATATTTCTGAAAGACGCTCGTACCCGTAATGAAGCAATGGCCTTAATTGGCAAATAATATCGTGGATTCCTCTAAGTAGTTCTTACCCTCCATTACATGCCACTATTAAATAGAAAAGACAACAAACAGAAAATGGCTGGAAGTCAAGTGAGAGTTATTAGTATAGACGG
>DAOVHK010000126.1 GCA_030671905.1 Clostridia bacterium
AGTTTGGACCTTCTTCTTTCCTGGTCAAAGCCACGCCACATATCCTGGGAAAAGAGATTAAAAAGCAATTTATCTTAGACCTTATTGATGAGATTTCTGATGAAGTGAAAAGAAAAGAGAGCAAGAAGATGGCTATAGAAATTTCTTCTGATATATTTAAAATTATGGCTTGCCGGGCAGCAATTATGGCTGGGCAGAGCTTGAGCAATAGAGAGATGGACGAAGTCCTGAGGAGACTCAATCACTGCCAATCTCCTCATATCTGTCCCCATGGCAGGCCGACGATGATTAAATTGACCAGGGAAGAGCTGGATAGAAGGTTTAAAAGAAGCTGAGTTCCCCTCACTCTGACCCTCTCCCCAGGGGAGAAGGCATAACAATGGACAAGAAAGGTTCTATTCGTATGGAAATACCTGTTTGGTTAATTCCAGATAGAAGGAAATCACCAGCTGTTAGGGGTGGTAAAAGGAAATCTCCTGAAAGGAGAAGTTCTCCTCGTTTTATCGTGCATTTGCCTGTTAAGGTTAGGGTCGAGGATTTGGGAAAAAATATTTCTGCTAGTATTAAAGGGAAAATTGTCAATTTAAACGAATCGGGAGTGGACATTATTTTGGAGAAACCCTTAAATGGTTCTCCAAGATTGTCTCTTAATATAGAATCTACCTACGATGCGCTGAATAGAGCTATACCGGTTGAATTGACGTGGACTGCTCCGAAGACAAAGAAGAGAGAATTCCTGTATGGGTTCAAGTTCTTAAAATTAGATATTGAACAGCTTTTTACCCTTAAAAAACTTTTATACTTAAATGATAATTTCATTATTGAACAGGCAAACCGCATTATCAGGTTGATTGCTGATCCGGCAAGTGCAGAAAGAGTGAAAAGATTTTTTATTAAGGAGCTCAAAGATTATTTGGCAAAATTAGTAAGTTTAGAAAGAGAGATACATCAAACAGGTCCGACTAAATCCGGACAAATTAAATTAAACAGGCTCAATGATGAAATTCTTAAGAAAGCGGATAAATTAGAGGGAATAGTTGGTAGTTCAATAATTTTGAAAGAAATAAAAAGAAGATTTAGATTGATAGTAGGAGGTTTTGTATATCAAAGCCTGATAGTGAAAAGGGCAAATGATAAGCCGCAGGGTTACCCGGGAGATTACGAATTATTGGAAGCTATTTATAATAATCAACCCGTTTCAGAAAAAATAGGACATTATTTTGATAAATCGTTTCTTAGTAATAAATATGCTGTAGCAGTAAGAAAGCGCAAAGAAAAAATGAAAGTCATTTTAAGTGAATTTATTAGTAGGTCATCTTCTCCTAGCGTGAGAATATTAAATCTTGCTTGCGGTTCATGTAGAGAAATCAAAGAAATGTTATCTACCTCAGGCGTTTATAAAAAAAGAATTATTTTTGAGTTTGTAGACCAGGATGGAGACGCACTGGAGTTTGCCAAAGATTCATTGGGAAAATTACCTAGAAATATCGAGATTAAATTTTATAAAGAGAATATTTTAGATATCGTAAATAAACCTTCATATTATTCTGGGTTGATGGGAAAACAAGACTTGGTTTATAGCATTGGGTTGGCCGATTATTTGCCCGATAGGATTTTGAAAAAGTTAATTCGTTTCTGTTTTGGATTATTGTCTCCCGGTGGAAGACTCATTATTACACATAAAGATGTCGATAAGTACAAACCTTTAGATCCTGATTGGTTTTGTGATTGGGCTTTTATTCCGAGGAACAGAGAAAAATTATCTAACTTGATAAAAGATTCAAGAATAGATAATTTTTCCATTGATACGGAACGGGATGATTCAAAAATAATCCTTTTTCTAACTATAACGAAACGCTAATTTATTAAGGGGATTAAGACATGACGCTCTTAGGTTTTAGTGGTCTTCTCAATACAATTTGTAATCTTTCCTTGGGCACGTTTGTTCTGTCAAAAAATAGAAAGGGTATCCAAAATATAACATATTTTGCCTTGAGTTTAAGTATTGCTCTCTATAGTTTTGGATATTTCCTTTGGCAATTTGCAAACAATGAAGCTTACGCTCTGTTTTGGTTTAGAATTCTTATTGTGGGAATTATTCTCATCAATGTAACATACCTTCATTTTGTATTTGCTTTCCTTGAGATATTGCATAGGAAAAGAAAATTCCTCATAGCTTGTTATGCTATTAATTTTATGTTTATCCTATTGAATTTATCTTCTCTATTATATACACGTTTAGTGCCAAGGCATGGGCTCGGTTTTTGGCCAATCCCTACCAATCTTTTTCACGTTTATTTATCTTTTTGGTTCTTTCAACTTTTTTATGGCTTTAACTTTCTGTTAAAAGGATATAGAAAAGCCTCTGGATTCAAAAGAGAACAAATACGTTATTTCCTGGCGGCAGCCATAGTTGGGTTTTTGGGTGGAACAACGAACTGGCCAATGTGGTACAACATACATTTCCCACCTTATATGAATATTCTTATCTCAGTATCTCTTGGAATAGTCGCGTATGCCATCGTGACTTATCGCCTTATGGATATTAATGTTGCTGTTACTAAGACGGCGATATTTACAACTATCTACTCTATCTTTTTAGGAATTCCACCTTTACTTCTGCTTCTTCATCGGTCTTTTTTATACCGGCACTTTGGTGTTTATTGGTGGCTCATACCGGCTGGTGTGGTTGTGTGTGAATTACTCGCTTTTGTTGCCCCCAGTATAAATCATTACTTTCAGGAGAGGGCTAATAAAGTCCTTTTAAAGAAACAAAGGATATACCAACAAAACTTAATAGACCTAGCAAAACAGATGACTTTAACCAAGGACTTACGTGGTCTTTTGGTTTTAATAATTCGCAATGTAACCAGGGAAATCGGAATTAGTCATGCTCGTATTTATTTATTAGATAATAAAGCCAATGAATATGTGCGGGAAGTCCACTATGGTAAGGAAAGAAGAAGACAGTTTGGAGATTCTCTACCTAATGATGCTCCTTTAGTTCAGATGTTATACAGAAGTAGGGATATAGGGCCTCTTTTGAAAGAGGAAGTTATCAGCCATTTTGAGACTAGAGAGCCTGAACACCTGAAAGAAGTGGAAGCACAATTGAGAAGTATGGGAGCAGCAGTATTATTACCTGCTTTCATTGGTGAAGAACTGATTACCTTTTTGGTTTTGGGAACAAAGCGTTCCAGAGAGATTTACACACCTGATGATTTAGGGATGTTTAAGATTTTAGCCGGGCAGTCTGCTTTAGCGATTGAGAATGCTCTATTCTATCAGGAACTCAAAGAGTCTCAATCGGCAATGGTTCAGGCATCCAAGCTCTCTTCCCTTGGGGAGTTGGCTGCTGGCTTTGCCCATCAGATAGATAACCCTTTGGCGATTATCAGTGCGGGATGTGAGTTGTGCATACGTGATATAAAAGAATGGTTAGGTAAGAGAGATCTTCCCGAGAATGAGAAAAAAGTGCTGGAAGAAATGAAAGACAGGATGGAGAAGGTAATAGATACTGACTACAGGGCAGCCGACCTCGTCCAGAGGATAAAGGGCTATGCTAAGCCTTCCGAAAAGGACTTTGAGCCGGTAGACTTGAATTCTGTAATGGAAACTGTTCTGATTTTAGCCCAGTACAATATTTCCCGGGGAGGGATTAATGTAACTAAAGATATTCCTCAAGATTTGCCCAGAATAAAAGGGCTTGGCGTCCATGTAGAACAGGTCTTTTTGAATATGATTATAAATGCCTGCGAGGCTATGGCTGGTAAGAAAGGAGAGCTTACCATCTCAGCGAGAGTTGGAAGCGACAATCCCGATAGGATTGAGGTAGCTGTAGCAGACAATGGTTGTGGAATTCCCCAGGAGAACTTAAAAAAATTGTTTGACCTCTTCTTTACTACCAAGGGTCCGCAGGGAACAGGAATGGGTCTATCAATGGCTTATCGGATAATAAAAGACCTTAATGGAGATATAGATATAGAGAGTGAAGTGGGGAAAGGAACGAGGTTTACTGTCTCTCTACCAATCTGGGAAGAGAAAAAAACTTAACCCTATCCCCCTCACCCCTACCCTCTCCCCCAAGGGGAGAGGGAAAAGAGATATGAGAAAACCAATAATTGTTTTACTTGGGCCAACTGCTTCCGGGAAGACGGAAGTTGCCTTATCTTTAGCCAAGAAGGTTAACGCCGAAATTATTTCTGCTGATTCGATGCAGGTATATAAATATCTTAACATTGGAACTGCCA
>DAOVHK010000089.1 GCA_030671905.1 Clostridia bacterium
TAAGTAGACTTTAGTTTTAACAACCATTGACTATTAGTATATACGTCTTTTTCTTTGTATCTCTTTTCCCGCCAGCCTAAATCGACATCCAATTTTAGGCTGGAATCCTTTTTAACGAAAAGAGAGTAGTCCCAATAACTCTTAATTGATATCGTATTATTATTTAATTCTTTTTTATCTTTATATTTTTTGGCGTATGAATTGTACACAAGGGTCAGGTTGAGTGGTTTTTTGATTGGGTACTTGTATCTTAGATAATACTTAGCATAATCGTAAGCTAAAGTATTTTCTCCCTCCATGGCTTCTATTGTGCTTCTGTTCCCCGCTTCGAAGAACCCACTCAAAACAGGCTCAAAAGCGTATCCTAAATTAGAAAAGAGCACTAAGACTCCAATCAAAGCTAATTTTGGAATGTCTGAAATCTGTGTCTCCTTTTTCTCCAACTTAGAACTACAGTGATGAAAAAAAATTTTCAGACCTTTTTAAAATATCAAGACAAGTCCAAAATAGTTTCCTTTACAATCTGGGCTTTTGAGCACTTCTATCTTAAACCCATTGTTTCTGGCAGTTTTAAAAACATCTATCCCGGATGCTTCCATTGAAGGTCTTGCTTCATATGGTTTTTTGCAAGGTTTATTGACATCACATCTATTACAGAGGTCGCATGGTCCTGAGCCCATGCCATAGGCTTTATAATAGCCTGAGAGAAATGCTTCTCTTTCCAGCCTGGCCACTATTTTGCTAATATCTGTATAATCATCTCCATGCACTAAGATGGCTTTTCTATAGTGCTTCAACACTTCCCGGGTCTTTTCTGGCATGGGCGAATATGGAGGGCAGGTCAGATATTCTCCATAGGCATCGCAGCCATACTGGCATTTCAGCCTCACCCAGGGAGCAGTGACAACAGTATCAACGGAAATTACTTTGGCGTGAATTGCCCCTAATTTTTTGGCAAATTTACAGAAAGACTGGAAACTTTTCTCCACTTCTTCTCCATAAAAAAAGGGACACAAAAAGTACCTGTCCCTTTTTCTTTGTCCCTTTTTTCAGTGCTTTTCTCTGCGCGAGTACTCATCCATAATTTTTCTCTCTTCTGTGGTTAAACTATCCACACCGTGTAGCAAAATTTTGTCCAAGATCTGATTAATTCTTTCTTCAACTCCATAAAATTCGTTTTTATATTTCTTTCTTCTTTTTAAATTAAGTTTTGGTAAACGGAAGGATGTAAATATTTTTGCTGGATGAAAACGATGTTTCCAGAGAGGGAACTTTAAATATACATAACCTACTAATAAACCGCCAAGATGACCAAAATGGGCAATGTTAGACCTCCCCCTTGAAATCCCAGCCAACAAGGCAACAGCTCCAATCAGAATAACAAAATGTTTTGCTTTGATAGGAAAGAGGAAGTATAGATAGATTATAGAATCGGGATATAGCATTGCAAATGCGACTAGAATTCCGTAGATTGCCCCTGAGGCTCCTACAACAGGGATTCTGGAATTTAGTGAAGTGATGAAGATAAAAAAGCCAGCTCCTAAACCACAGGTAAAATAGTACTTAAGGAAGGAACTGGTTCCCCATTCTCTCTCTATCGGTTTTCCAAACATCCACAGGACAAATAGATTTATTAACAGGTGGAATAGCCCCCCGTGAAGAAACATGTGGGTGAATATTTGCCAGAGCCGTAAATTTCTCGTTATCTGGTAAGGGACTAAACCAAAAGTGTACAGAAAATTTCTTCCTGCAAACACCTGAACTAAATATACAGAAACATTGGCAATTATTAGCCATTTTATCGCCCCACCCCATTGACGGGAGAACAAGGGTCGATGATAATATCTGTAAGCCATTTTAGTTTAAAAGATTAACGATTTTTAAGCTCTTCTATATAATGCTCGAAATTCGATTTCATCTCTTTGAGAGAATCGCCGCCAAACTTCTCTCTCATTGCCCGGACTATCTCCAAAGCGACTACTGCCTCTCCAATTACGCCGGCTGAAGGAACAGCGCAGATATCGGCTCTGACGACCTCAGCGGGAACCTCTTTCTTTGTAATCATATCTATTGACTTGAGGGGTTTCTTCAATGAAGACAGTGGCTTCATCGCTACCCGGGTGATAATATTTTCTCCATTACTTATTCCGCCCTCAATTCCACCAGAATTATTAGTCTTTCGGTAGTAACCCTTACCTGCTTCATAGAAAATCTCATCATGTACCTTAGAACCGGGCTTTCTGGCAATGACAAATCCTTCACCAATTTCCACTCCCTTCACTGCGGGAATGGACATCAATGCCTGAGCCAGCCGGCCATCAAGCCTTAAATCCCACTGCGTAAGGCTCCCCAGCCCTAGTGGAGGATTAATAACTAACACGGTGAACACACCGCCCAGGGTATCTCCTGATTTCTCTGCTTTCTTAATTGCTTCTACCATCTTTTTTTCCGCACTCTTATCCGGGCAGCGAACTGAAGATGACTCACTCGCTTTTTCTATCTGTTCTGGACTTAATTTTGAAATTCCGGCCTGGATACCACCAATTTCTTCAGTCATACTCACCACTTTGATGGCAAACTCGGCCAAGAGCCTTTTGCACACAGCTCCCACTGCTACCCTGGCAGCAGTTTCCCGAGCAGACGCTCTCTCCAGGATATCTCTTAAATCCTCACGACCATACTTCAGGGCACCAGCCAGGTCGGCATGACCTGGTCGGGGACGAACCATTCTGGCTTTCATCTCTTTATCTGAGGCATAAATAGACATCAATTTTTTCCAGTTTTCCCAGTCTTTGTTAATTATGGTCATAGTAATGGGACTACCGATAGTTTCTCCCCAGCGTAAGCCAGAAGTAATTTCCACTTTATCTTTCTCAATCTTTTGCATTCTCTCGCCCCGGCCAAAGCCTCTTTGTCGCCGAGCAAGTTCTCTATTAATCTCTTCCTCGCTCAATTTTAACCCTGCGGGTATGCCTTCAAGTATCGCATGCAAACATTTCCCATGAGACTCACCAGAAGTAAGATAACGGAACATAAGCGCCCTCCCTTGAAAGTTTCTATCTATTCCTTTTCTTTCTTAAAGAACTCGAGCTCCCATAAGTCCTTGTCCTGATCATATTTCAAAATATAAATGTGGCTGTCGTTGTCTCTTACTTTGAAATAGAGACAACCTGGGCTATACCATTGATCGATTATTTCCTTGATGAGAAATTCTTTATTGCTAATGGTAAAACTGATAGGTCTTTGGTTAGCTTTATAATCAGAATAACATTTTACTTTTAGCATCTTATCTGTATCCCATCAAGCGGAGCTTCGCTCCGCAGCTATCGACTGGCATTCGACAGCTCCTCAAGAATTTTATTTCTCATTACTTCTATAGGTGCCTTCTGACCTGTCCAAATTTCAAATGAGGCTGCTCCCTGATGTATCAACATTCCTATTCCGCCCAGAGCTTTTAATCCTCTTTTTTTTGCTGCTTCAATTAATGGAGTTTCTCTATTATAAACCACATCATAAATAAAAAGGTCTTTATGGAGATACTCAGGGTCAACCACACAGGGATCTCCTTTCTTCATGCCCATTGACGTGGCATTGACGAGAAGGGTGCTTCCCAAGAGGGTTTTTGCAAATTCCTTGTCATCGGGAAAGAGGGCATAGACTGGACAATCGGGAATGTTTTCTCGAAGTTTCCCTACCAGAGTTTCTGTTCTTTTCACTATTTTATCGGTAATAACCAGTCTCTCTACTCCCCTCTCAGCCAATTTTACAGCTACTGCCTTTCCTGCCCCTCCTGCGCCGATCAGAAAAACCTTCTGACCTTCGAGTTTTACTTTGCCATCAGTGAGTAAAGATGTGATGAAACCCTGACCATCGGTATTATAACCTATAAGTTTCCCTTCCCGATTATGAATCGTGTTTACAGCACCAATGAATTTAGCTTCAGGCGTGATTTCATCCAGGTATTTCATAACCTCTTCTTTATAGGGGATAGTTACATTCGCCCCCACGACATTTGATGCTTTTAAACCCATTATTGCTTCCTTCAAATGAGAGGGCTTTACCGAAAAGAGGAGATATGCAAAATCGAGCCCCAGGGATTGGAAAGCAGCATTGTGCATAAGTGGGCTTTTCGAATGCTCTACCGGATAGCCAATCAATCTCACAATTTTCGTAGAACTAGATGGTTTCATCTTTACTCACCACTAATAAGGAGATTGGAGATTCTTATAGTAGGAGAACCTAAACTTCCATAAAATTCTAAGTCATCGCCAATAGCATCGATGGAATTCAAAAGGTCGAGAACATTGCCTGCTATGGTGACTCCGTGGACAGGAAAGGAAAATTTTCCTCTCTCTATCCATAATCCACTAACTCCCACGGAAAAATCTCCAGAGACAGGATCTGCTGTGTGCATTCCCATAGTCTCCATTACATAGAGCCCCTTATCTATACTGGCAATCAATTCCTCCCTTTTGGTCTTTCCTTTCTCCAGAAAGAAGTTAGTGAACCCCACAGAGGGCAGAGTCTTAAAAGAGCTCCTGAAAGCATTGCCCGTTGAGGTGACTTTGTCCTTCCTCGCAGTATAGAAATCGTAAAGAAAGGTAGAAAGTATGCCATCCTTAACCAGAACTGTCCTTCTCTTCGGTATACCTTCGTCATCGAAGGGAAAGGTAGCTACTCCTCCTCTCAAGGTGCCATCATCAATAATATTGACAATCTTGTTGGCAATCCTCTTTCCTCTCTTTTTCGCAAATGGAGACTTTTTCTTCTGTACAGAGTCGGCACCAAGACCTCTGGCGATAAACTGAAGAAAACTGGAGACTACCAGCGGTTCAAAAACGATAGCCGCTCTCTGAGTTTTTAGCCTCTTCGCTCCCAAAAGAGAGACAGCCCGACGGGCTGCATTTTCAGCAAGCTCCTTGAAATGGAGCTCTTCAAACTTCCTCTTTTCGGAAAAATCGGAGCCAAGCTGAATCTCTTTACTTCCCTCCCTCAGAAACATTTTAGCCTCAGCCACAGCAATCAGGCCACAAGAACAGTGGGTACCTCTATAACCTGCTTTCAGTCCTTTCGAATTGAAGATAAATATTTCCTGCCGGCTATCACTATAGGATGTCCTAAGTACTCTTTTTACCCTCTCATCGTAAGCAAGAGCCTTCTTTTCCATCTCTCTAATTTTGTCGATTTTTATTCCCACGGGAATTTTAGTCAACTCTTGGTCATATAAATCTTCCTGTAAAAACATATTCGACTTTTTTTGCCTGCTGACTTGGGGCAAGGAGTTGCATTCATCGGGAGTACCGTTTAAGGTATTATTCTTAGCCTGCTGAATTAACCTCTTAATACTCTCCCGGTCAAAACCAGTAGTATAAGCAAAACCCATCCTATTTTGAGAAAATATTCTTAAGCCGATTCCAGAACTATAAGGGGTATTGAAATTTTCCAGTTTCTGCTCGGAAACATCAACATCGATTGCTCGAAATGTCTTTATATAAACTTCCGCTTCTTCTCCCTTTGAACGGCAAACTCGCTCGATTATCTCCTCGCCTATTTTTGAATAGTCCACATTAAATCCTTTTTACTTAAAGATTGGAACATTATTACCTTACAAGTCCCCCATAGAGGAAAATGATGGCAATGATTAAAAGGACCACGCCTATCTTCTTGCGGTGGATTATCAATAATTGATCATTAAACAGATACTTTCGGCCCCAATCGTTAACCCTTATTATAATTGTTGGCCGGTAGAGATAACCCAAACTGATGATGAGAAAAAAAAGACCTATCAAGACTTCTAAGAGCCTCAAATTAAACCTCCTTATTTATGCTAACTTTAACTAAAGTTATCATAAAACCAATAGCTTGTCAACAGACTTATTTTACAAGAGGCAAAAGCTCTAAAAAATAAAGGGCTAGCCGACTGCGAGCGTTTATCTCTTTTATAGATAACAGATTTAAAATTCTACAAA
>DAOVHK010000095.1 GCA_030671905.1 Clostridia bacterium
AGCCCTCCCGAATAGGCTAAAACAACCTTTCTTACCTTTTCCATCACCCCTCCTATTTAAGAACTTAGAATTTTATCTAAGGTACCCACTAATTTATCTATATCGTTATTATTAATTATCAATGGAGGTAGAAATCTCAGAACCTTCTTCTGAGTGCAATTAATAAGGATTCCTTGTTCCAGACACTTCTTTACAATCTCCTCTCCCTCTTCTTTTAACTCCATTCCCACCATTAAGCCCAATCCCCGTACTTGTTTAATCCTCTTAGGATATTTAGATTTTAATTCATTCAGACGCTTCATGAAATAGTTGCCTGTCACTTTCACATTGTTCAACAACTTACCATTCAGTAGTTTAACTGCTGCCAGTCCTGCAGCAACGGAGACCGGATTGCCTCCAAAGGTTGAGCCATGGTTACCATATCCGAAAAGCTTAGCTATTCTATCCTTAGCGATAGTTGCCCCCAGGGGCAATCCGCCACCCACTCCCTTAGCTAAAGTCAAGATATCAGGTTTTATCCCGTAGTGCTGATATGCAAACATTTTCTCTGTCCGACCCATCCCTGACTGTATCTCGTCAAAAATTAACAGGAGCTTAAATTTATTACATAACCTGCGTAACCCTCTGAGGAACTCACGAGTGGCAACTTGAACACCCCCCTCTCCCTGAACAGGCTCCACCATTATAGCACAAGTATTACCATTAATCGCTTTTTCCACTGTAGAAAGCTCATTAAACTTTGCCTGCTTAAATCCAGATAATAGAGGGGTAAAACCCTTCTGAAACTTTTTCTGCTTAGTAGCTGAGAGGGTAGCCAGCGTTCTCCCGTGAAAAGAGTTCTCAAAAACAATAATTTTGTATCTATTCTCCCTTTTACTCCCCTGCAGATGACCATACTTCCTGGCAAGTTTTATCGCACATTCGTTGGCTTCTGCTCCACTATTAGAAAAAAAGACCTTGCCCGGAATAGATAATTTCACCAACTTCTCCGCCAGCTCAACCTGTAGATGGTCATAGTATAGATTCGAAATATGCAGATGCTTTATTATTTGCTCCTTTATTGCCTTCAGGATCTGGGGATGACAATGCCCTAAATTATTAACAGACAGACCGCTAAAAAAGTCAAGATACTTCTTGCCTTCTTTAGACCAGATATATTTCCCTTTAGCCCTGTTAACTGTTAGCGGGTAACGTTTATACGTTCCCATAATAAATTTTTTGTCAGAAACCATCAAATCCCCCATTAGTTCTACCTAGAATAAAAATTGCCTTATAGTATACTAAAAAAAGGAAAAAATAGCAATAATTGGGGGGCGGACGCAGTTTATGCCGATTTTTCGGCGTGCCGTCCCTACTCTATAATTTTGGTCCCTCCCAATTTCATCTGTTTATCAATGAGAGGCGAAAGAGCATCCTTTTTTCGACCATCAAGGACATCTATCTCTTTTACGCCTTTCTGGAGGGCTTGGACGCAGGAATTTATCTTAGGAATCATCCCCGCAGTAATCGTTCCCTTTCTCACCAGCTCCTCAACCTCTTCTATTCTTATCTGTTCAATTACAGATTTCTCATCTTGAGGATTTTCCAGAATGCCTGGTACATCAGTTAAGAAGGCTAACCTTTCTGCTCCAATATTTGCTGAAAACTGGGAGGCAAAGATATCGGCATTGATGTTATAAGTAATCCCTTTTCTATCCATAGCCATAGGAGAGATAACCGGGATGAAACCATTATCCAAAAGGATGTGTAGAATTTCAGGATTTACTCTCTCCACTTCAGCCACATATCCCAAATCATGTTTTCCTTCCAGCTTCTTCGCTTCTACTAAAAAAGCATCCTTCCCTGAAATGCCCACAGCCCTCCCTCCCAAAAGATTAATCCTCCCCACTATCCTGCGATTTATACCTGCCAGAACCATTTCCACAATTTCCAGACTTTCACCATCTGTGTACCTTTGTCCTTTGACAAATCTCGTCTTCTTACCCAAACCACCCAGCTTTTCAGTAATTTCCAGCCCACCACCATGAACAATGACTGGATGTTTCCCTCCCTTTGCCAGCGAGATAACATTTTTCAGGTGACTATCCAACACTGCCTGTTTCAAAAGTTTCCCGCCAATTTTTATTACTAATAAATCTTTCAATATTCCCCCTCTCTCATTGGTTCTATCTGGAAAGACTTCCCATCAGTTCTTATAACGATAGCGCCATTCTTAGAAGTAGAAAAAAATTTTATCTTACTATACCTTTCTTCCAATTTTCTAACCTGAAACTTGGTAGATATTATACCATATTTAGGAGCCACTTTATATAAGAATTTTGGAGATACCAGCCCTCTACCATGATTAGGTATCTGCAGAATATCGCTTTCAATCTCTTCTCTGGTTAATTCCTCCTGGACCTCATAATCAATATCTCCTGTGAATAGAATTCCAAAATCTCTGTAGCTCAACTTCATAACTAAAGAATTACTATCAATATTCCCTCTCATAATTCTGGGATTCAGAATATGAAGTTTTACATCTTTATATTCAACTTTTTCGTCATAAGCTATATATTTCAGGGGAATTCTCTTCTCTTTGATAATCTGAAAGAACTCATCAACAAGGTCATCATTGTAATTTTGTCCATTATAGTACACTTTTTTTACTTTAAATTTTTTCAAAATAGGAATTAAACCTCTTATATGGTTATAATGGGGGTGAGTCAAAAAGATAGTGTCTATCCTGGAGACGCCATTTTTCAATAAGTAAGGAATTACTACTTTTTCTCCTATATCGAATTTTCCTATTACGCCACCACCGTCTATTAATATGTCTCTCCTGTCAGGCAGTCTGAGGTGGATGGCATCTCCCTGTCCCACATCGAGAAAAGTAATCGATAGATTATGGGAAGGTAATAGTTTCTTTCCAGTTATTGAGAATAGAAAAATAAGGGGAAAAAACAGGAGAAGCCTGCGAGCAAAGCGGGAAGATTCTATTTTCGGCAAAAAGACAAAGAAAAGGTAGTAAGCTAACAAAAATATAAGAGAAGGACTCACTACGTATTTAAACGAAAATGGTAATGAAGCAAAAAATCCAACACATCTGAGTAGAATAATTATAAATAGCCTGTTAATTGTGTTAATGGCCTGAGCAAGCCCCAGTGAGAAAAGACCAAATATTGATGCGGCAAATCCCAGGGCTATAATTATAGCAACCTGAGGAACAACCAGAATGTTGGAGATTAAAGCAATTAAGGAAATTTTATTAAAGTAGAAGGCAACTATGGGATAGACACCAACCAATGCTCCAGCAGAGACTCCCAGCGAAGTTAAAATGTAAGTAATGAACTTACGAGGTTTACTGAAACGAAAATAACCCAGGAAATGGGGAGTAAGATAGAGGATTCCTAAGGTTGCCATAAATGAGAGTTGAAACCCAACATCAAATAGAGTAAAAGGATTCAACAGTAGAATAATCAAAGCAGCGAGAGCTAAACTATTATATAGATGTCTATCCCGTTCCAGAAGAATGGCTACCAGCCCGCAGGTAGCCATTATTGATGCCCTTATAGCAGAGGGCCGACCACCAGCCACCTGAGCATATAGAATGACCACCAATATTGTCAAAAAATAGGTTGTCTTTTTGGGAATTCCCATTACCCGAAAGAAGGCATAGAATATGAAAAGGACTAACCCAACGTGCAACCCGCTTACAGCCAATGTGTGGATTACTCCGGCATCAGTAAATATCCCTTGAATCTGTCTGGGTAAAGCAGTTCTCTCTCCCAGCATCACCCCCGCAAGAATTGAAGATTCCAATTGAGGGAGGGTGTTCTTGATAACGAATTCTATTCTTCTTCGAATTTTTAAAATAACCGAACGGAAGATGCCTATTCTTGCTTTTCCCAATTTTTCAATATCCTCACTCTTATAGATGGAAAAGAGTGAATGGATATTCCGATAGCTTAGATATTTTCGATAGTCGAATACTCCTGGGTTAGTTGACGCAAAAGGAGAGGAAAGTCTACCATAAATGTTCAGTCTATCTCCATAATTTATTTCGGTTGGCTCAGAAGTATAGAGAAAGACCTGCGTTTTTCCTGTTACTTCTATTTCTCTCTTATCAGTGGTTAATCTTTCACAAGCTAAAACAAAATTGATTTTTTCTGACGACTTCTTAGGAATTGACACGACAACACCAGTAAGGCGACTTCTCTTTTGAGTTTGAAAAGAAATACAGCGGCTTATCTCATCAGGAGGTAGAAGGTGGGTTCCCAAATGGCGGGTAATTCCCAAAGAGAGGAAGGCTAAAACGGAAAAGATTAAAGCAATAGTTCCGCGATTTCGCTGAAGGATAAAATAGAAAACTGAAGCCAGTCCGAAGAAAGATAAAAAGATTATTAGAAACCAGAAATATTTAGCTCCCGCGAAGAAATTGCCCAGGAGAATTCCTAAAATATAACTGATAACAGTCAAGATGAGTGGCGTTAAACCAAATTTCCTCATTCAATGGTCCTTGTGTGAGGCCAACTCGGTTGATACGAATCTCTGAGATAGGAAAAATGTGGTGAGATTTACTATTAAGCAGGACTTCTTCTATCTAAGCTATTTCTCTAATATAACAGGATTCCTTAAATTAACTATTCCCTCAGCAATAGACTCAATCACGTCACCCGGCTGAAGTCCTTCCTCAGGACCCGCTGGAGGGCTAGCTGTGGAAAATATGTCTCCCGGCTCTAAAGTCATAATATCGCTTAAGAATTCGAGAATTTCTGGTATCTTGAAAATCAAATTCTTTGTGCTCGACTCACACTCGACTTTGCCATTTCTCTTTCTAATCATTTTTACATTATGGGGGTCAGGAACTTCATCCTTAGTCACAATCCAGGGACCCATAGGGCAAAAAGTGTCAAACGCCTTACACCTCTGTTGATACATTACATGGCCGGGCTGAATCATCTCTATATCGTGAGCTGTCACATCTACAATCATTGTATAACCAAAAATATAATCATATGCTTTCTCTTTGGGAATGTGTTTACCTTTCTTTCCAATCACCACCGTGAACTCCCACTCCTGGAAAAGACATTTGGAAGATGTCCCCGGCCATCTCCCCCCTTTGGGTATCACGATGGGCTCATCAGGACCTATCACCGTAGACTGGGTTCTGATGAAAAAGACAGGAACCTCGGGCTTCGGATACCCTAACTGCTTACGATAATCTTCATAGTTGATGCCAATACAGACTATCTTGGGAGGTCTGGGAATAGGGGCTTTCAATTTCACTTTTTCCAGGGGAAAAACAGCACCCGGCACATTGAATTTTTCACCCTCAACATAATTAATTATCTCTTTGGCCGCTTTAAGCGCAGGCTCTCCAGCTGCAATAAATTCCACCATGGAAACGGGAACAGTCCGGCAGGCGGTCTCCTCGGGATTGGTAACCTTTTTAACCTTCGATAAATAGCTGACGCATGCTCTATTCAGGTCTATCACATTTTTTTCCAGGACCACGCCAACTCTTAACCTTCCCCCTTCTTCAAAAGTTACAAATTTCATAATACGCCTCCTCTTAAAATGAACTCAATCAAGCT
>DAOVHK010000124.1 GCA_030671905.1 Clostridia bacterium
ACAATCATTTGCCTCATTCCCATCTCTTCTCCCCAGACCGCTGAATGGCCATAGCGGGCAGGAATTTCTCCTGAAGTATTCTCCTCTGTCCACTGGGCAGGGCCGACATCTAAATTTAAAGTGTATGTTTCGCTTGATGCCACAACTCCGCTTGTATAACCCCCAAAAATGATCATATTGTTGTTGTTATCATCATAAACTGCTGTATGTTCTGCCCTGGAAGAAGGAGTAGCGCCCCCAGTAGCCAATTCTTCCCATATAGGATTCCAACTCCAGGGGTCTTCTAATTGATAAGTTTTTGAATCAACCAGAGTGCCTTCAAAACTCTGTGAACCACCAAAAATGATAATAGAGTCCTCTACTACTGCTCCATCTTCAGGAACAAAAATTCCACTATGTCCTCCTCGCGCACTAGGAGCAGTTCCTTTAGCATCCTTGTATTCCCATCTTGAAGATTCTCCTTCTTCTCTAAGTATCCATAAGTCATTGTTCTGGCCAAATCCGCCAAAGATAAATTGCTGGTTACTACCAGGAGAAATTAAAACATGACCATTTCTCTTATCAGGAGGAGTGCCGGAAGTTACAATCTTTTGCCAGACCTCAGCCATTGCCAATTTTCCCATTCCCAGAATTAAAATCAATCCCAAAATAGCAATTTTTTTCCTCATTTTTTCCCCATTAATTCAAGAACACTTTTTGCCTTTTCCAGCAGTTTATAGGCATTTTCATTAACCGGGTCGAGTCCTAGAAGTTTATTTAAAACATTTATCGATTCTTCATATTTTCCTTTTAAATACAAATCTGCTGCCTCATAATAGAGTGTATCAATCTCTCCCCGACTTACTTTCTTAACTACTTCAGCAGCTTGTTCCTTTGTCTTTTCTATATATTCTTTCGCTTCTTTATTCTCCGGGTCAAATTTAAGTACTAGCTTAAATTCTATAATTGCACTGACACTGTCTTTCTTATCATAGAATTCTTTTCCTTTGGAAAGGTGCACTTCTATTAATCTTTCAATCTTTTCTCTTGTGTGGTCAGTATTCTCTCTTGCCAGAGTATGTTTTGGATTTATCTTTAAAATTTTCTCCCATTCTCTAATAGCCTGAAGATATTTCCCTTCCTCATATAGCCTGTCTCCCTTTCCCAGAAATCTTATAATCCCTTCTTTTTTCTTCTCTTTTAACCTTCCCAGATATTTTTCTCTATCTATCTTTGACAGTTTTCCTTCAATTCTTTCAATATATTCTTTTGCCCTGATACTTGTGGGGTCAAGTTTTAAAACCTCTTTCCATTCATCAAGCGAATCAATAAGCTCCCCTTCCTCATAGAATGAATATGCCTGTCCAATATGTTTTTCCATCAATTTCTTATTTACCATGATTTCCATTTGTTTAGAAACTTCTTCTATTCTTTTTTGAATTTCCAGGTCATCAGGAGTCCAGATTAAGGCCTTATCCCATTCTGCCAGAGCATCTCCCAATCTTCCTGCTTGATAGTGTTCCAATCCTGATTTATAGTATTCTTCTGTCTGCAATTTAGCTCTATATCTCGTAAATTCTTCAAGCTCAATAACTTGCCTACCGAATTTAAGAGTGGCTGAAAATTTGTGGCTAAGCCCCAAATCATGAGGAGTAAACCCATAATCCATCTGAACCCAACGATAGAGAAATCCCAAACCAAAATTTATGTCACCTTTCCCATACCCCAGGCGAAAGGCAATGGTATTCTTGAACCAGTATTCTCCTCCAAAAGCAGCTTTTACGCCTCTAAAATATGGTTTGTTCAAATCGATATTTATTGTTAATTTATCCCTCGCTCTGGGAATCAAATTTCTTACCTGATAAGATGTTCCAAACTTAAGATTTAGGCCATAAGTTTCCTTAGAACAAGAAGTTCCATTTGCTTCCATTTGCACCTTGGGGGGAACTAAATTCTGCAAATTAACCCCAAATGAAAGTCTTCTTAATTGTTCCCAGAAAAAGCCTTCACCTTTTACATCCTGTGGATGATAGAGAAGCCCTAAATCCATGCCAAATCCAGCACCAGAATATTGTTCGTCTGGCAAGGGCATACTCTTTTGTACAATTTTAAAACCTAATCCTGCCGAGAGAACTGGGAAAAATTTGCGGCCATAGGCAAAGAGGAATGCCATTTGCTGTATATAAAAAATATTTTCAGAACCGGGAGAAAAAGTCCTTCTATATTCAAAATCACTACTCCTTAAATTTATTAGTCCAAATCCAAATGTTCCCAGTTTTTCTGTGGGGTGGGCATATCCCGCGAAGAGATAATTTGTGTCTTCCCAGAGTAGGGCGTTAAAGAATGTGAGTTGATTTCTGGCAAGTTGGGAAAGTCCTGCAGGATTCCAGTAAATAGCAGAAACATCATCGCAAAGGCCGGTAAAAGCACTTCCCATTGCCTGGGAACGGGCACCAGTTCCAAAATTCAAAAATGAACCTGGAGCTCCGGCATCTCCTGCCCCCCATAGTTTAACAGGAAAAATAAGAAATGAGAACAGGAAGATTAGGACCGCGATTTTAAGAACGCTTTTTTCCATTTATATAATTATAACACTTATAAAAATTTAAATCAACAAGAATTTACTATTCCCCGGACCCCGGGCAAGCTTTGATGCATATTCCGCAGATATGGTGTCCTATGCTACAAATCTTTCTAAATTCATCTAATTTCTTGTAACAGGCAAGCCGGTCAAAATCTTCCATCTTATCTTTGATAGCTTCTGCCGGGCAGACTCCCAGACAATCTTTACAGTCATCACACCCATCTTTTATCGGTTTATCGCAGGGAAGAGAAAAATCAGTTAACACAGTAACCAGTCTAATCCGGGAACCAAATTCTGGATTCACCAATAAATTGTTCCTCCCCATCCAGCCCAGACCCGCCTGATGTGCCACCTCTTTGTGGGAAAGATGTCCCCTCTGATTCTCCCAATCGATGGTCTGGGAAGAGGGTATGGGCAAAGCGCTCTCACCTTTATTTTGAATGAACTGTGTCACTCCCAGAGCCAGTCGGTCCAAAAAATAATTCACCTGGCGATAATGGTAATAATATAGTTTAGTTGGTCTATCTTCGATACTATCAATTATCTTATCAGACAACCTCACTGCTAAAGAAATTCCTTTATCCAGTCCTTTAATGACTTGGGGAGATAAATCTAAAAATTCACCCTTCAATTTGGAAATGTCACAAACTCCAAATAACGAAGCTCCCCACTGCAAAGCAAATTCTTTTAGTTTAGAATAGTTTTCTTTCTCCTCACCCATATTTCACATCCTTTTCATATGAACCATTAAGACAGCAATTGCCGCTGGAGTAACTCCGGAAATGCGTGAAGCCTGGCCCAGAGAGCCTGGCCTTATTTTAGACAATTTCTCCCTGACTTCATTGGATAAACCAACAATCTCCTGGTAGTTAATTTTTGCAGGAATTTTTCTATTCTCCATCTTTTTAAACTTTTCTATCTCTTGTTTCTGGCGTTTGATATATCCTTCGTATTTAATTTGAATTTCCACCTGTTCAGCTACCTCCAATGGAACCTCACCACTTCTCTTATCAAAAAGTTTCAAATCAGAGTAGGAAACTTCTGTCCTCCTTAATAGTTCAGCTAAACTGATCGGACTTCTTAAAGTTACCCATCCCAATTCGGAAAATTTCTTATTTGTCCGGGAATTAGGAAAAATCTTGACCTCTTTTAATCGGGTCAGCTCCTGTTCAATAGCTTTCTTTTTAGCTTCCACCTCCTGGTATCTCATCTCTCCAATTAGCCCGATGGTGTATGCTTTCTCGGTTAGTCTCAAATCGACATTATCTTCTCTCAAAATTAGTCGGTACTCAGCCCGGGAAGTGAACATACGATAGGGTTCCTTAGTGCCCTTGGTCACTAAATCATCAACCAAAACACCAATATAAGCTTCCGAACGGTCGAGAATAAATGGTGGCTTATTCTCTATTTTCAAAGCAGCATTAATTCCACCAATTAATCCCTGGGCTGCTGCCTCTTCGTAACCTGTGGTTCCATTAATTTGGCCACAGAAGTAAAGATTCTCTATTAATTTAGTCTCCAGTGTTGGTCGTAGCTGAGTGGGTTCGACGTAATCGTGTTCAATACCATACCCGGGGCGCATTATCTCTACCCTTTCCAGTCCCTCGATACTACGCAACATTCTGAACTGGATATCTATGGGCAAACTGGTGGCTAAGCCATTGGGATAAACTTCGGATGTATCAACACCTTCTGGTTCCAAAAAAATCTGATGGCGTTCTCTTTCCGGGAATTTCATTACCTTATCTTCAATGGAGGGACAGTAACGTACCCCTGTCCCCTTGATAACACCAGTATACAGAGGGGAACGGTCCAA
>DAOVHK010000090.1 GCA_030671905.1 Clostridia bacterium
AGAAGGCTGGATACCCGTTAGCGATGAACTTTTCTCATTGCTCGAGGAATCGGTTCTCCTGTCAAAGCTCACTAAGGGCTGTTTTGATATTACTATCTATCCCTTGTGGAAAATCTGGAAGTTTGAGGGAGAGAATATTGAAGTGCCAAGTAAAGGAAAAATCGAAAGGGTATTGGAATTGGTAACCTACAAAAATATGATTTTACAAAATGGGAAAATCAGTTTTGCCAAGAAAGGGATGGGTATTGATCTCGGAGGTATAGCCAAAGGATATGCGGTGGATGCTGCAATAAAGGTTTTGAAAGATAAGAATATAAAGAGTGCTATGGTTAATGCAGGAGGAGATATGTATGTTTTGGGAAAAAAGGAGGGGAAACCATGGCGCATCGGTATTCGACACCCTCGAAGAGAAGGAGAAATTTTGGGGACTGTTGAGGTAGAGAATAGGGCAATCGTTACTTCTGGCGATTACGAACGTTTCTTTTTTTCTGGAGGTAAAAAATACCACCATATCATAAATCCCAAGACAGGCTATCCTGCGGATGAGTGTCAGAGCGTGACTATTGTGGCTAGAGAAGCTACCTTTGCTGATGGACTGGCTACGGGAATATTTGTTTTGGGCCCCAAAGAAGGCATGGCTTTGATTGAGAATTTAGAAGGGGTGGAAGGAATTATTGTTAATAAGGAAGGAGATGTCTCTGTTTCTTCGGGATTGGTTTCCAAGATTGAATATGTTAACTAGGAATGATAGGATTCTAATATTTAGCCTGGTTGCCATTGCCTCTTTCTCTTTTGTGAGGCTTTTTTTTATTTCCAATGAGGGAAAGGAAACTTTAATTAAAGTTGGTAACGGTCCCGTTCAAAGGGTCTCCTTAAAAACAGATAGAAGGATTAATCTTGAGGGTGAAAAAGGAAGAGTGGTTATAGAGATTAAAGAAGGAAGAGTGAGAGCGGTAGAATCATCCTGTTTTCAAAAAATATGCGTAAATACAGGATGGATAAATAAACCAGGCCAGAATATTATCTGTTTACCAAATAAGGTGTTGGTCACTATAGAAGGGAAGGGAAATCCTAAAATCGATGCAGTGAGTTATTAAAAGATAGTTTATTCATCGCTTGAGGAATTTCTTAACGCCAAAAAACTTCGGACTCTGCAGGGCGCAAAAATAAACTCCCCTGATAAATCGGGAGTCGAACAAATTTTTGCTTGGAAGAGAAGGGATCGTCCTTGTTTTTTGGCTAAAATTCCAATAGCTCTTCACAGACTATCTTTTAAATGTTAGGGTGGGGTCCCGTGCAGATAGGTAGTTGTCCTTAAAGGAAATTTAAAGTATGGATGGGAAGAAGAAAATAGTATACATTTCGGTTTTGATTGCTGTTGCTTCCACGCTACAGATAGTGGAGAGTCTCTTTCCCCATCCGCTTCCCTGGCTCCGGCTGGGGCTGGCAAATATGATTACTTTGACCAGTCTGGTTATCTTCGGATATGCTGTAGCAATTCAGGTGGCTGTGTTGAGGACGATTTTGAGTTCTTTCCTTCTAGGAACATTTTTTACCCCGGGTTTCTTCTTGAGTTTTTCTGGTGCGCTGGTGAGTGCTCTGGTAATGGGTGGGGTTTATAGTCTGGGGAGGATAGGAAAGTCCAATCCTTCTCCACAGTATCTTTTTGGTTTTAGCATTATAGGAGTGTCCATTCTGGGAGCAGTGAGTCATAATGTTACACAGCTTTTCCTTGCTTATCTTTTCCTGATAAGGCATAAGGGGGTATTTTTAACACTCCCATTTTTGATAGTGGCAGCGGTGGTTACTGGTTTTATAACCGGTTACGGGGCAAATTACTTGAGCAGGGAAATGAGGAAGATAACGATAGAGGCTGGTAAACCCCGTTAAACTGTTCACCATCTCAGAATTAAGTATTGTGTCCCCGGAATTGGTGGAAGATGAAGAGATTGATTTTAGCTTCCAGTTCTTCTCGCAGGCAACAGATTCTCTCTCAGTTGGGCTTAAAATTTCAAGTGATGCCATCTCGCTTTTGCGAGGAACACCCGGTCTCTTGTAGAGGGAAATTGGTGCCCTGGAAAATAGTCGAGAAATTGGCGTTACGAAAAGCAAAAGAAGTTTCTGGGAGGCTTTCTGAGGGACTGGTTATTGGTGCGGACACGATAGTTGCTCTACCCACTATTGATAGAGGGAGATTGAAATTCGAGATTATTGGCAAACCCCAAACAGTCGAGGAAGCAAAAGAGATTTTGAGACGATTAGGTGGCACAACTCATGAAGTTTATACAGGAGTTGCAGTTGTTGATGCTAAAACGGGTAGAAAGGTTGTGGGGCATGAAGTTTCCAGGGTGAGGATGAAAAAGCTCACAAGTGGAGAGCTCTCCAGGGTAAGCCGGATGCATTTGGATAAAGCAGGAGCTTATGGGGTTAAACAGAAGAACGATGCCTTTGTGAAGTTGCTGGAAGGGTCTGTGGATAATGTGGTGGGTATGCCCCGGAAATTATTGAAGGGGTTGCTTGAAAAATTTAGTGTGAAGGTTTAGGAGCCTCCTTCAATTTTATCTAAGTTGTTAATTATCTTTGCTTTTTGATATAAGCTTAACAGCCATTGCCTGTAGAAGAGGATTTTCTTTTCTTGGAGAAAATCTTTCTTGAAATCTTCTTCTTTATCTTTTAGTTTTCTTCGCTCGTATTCGTCTTTTACTTCTTGGTCGGTGACTTTAACACTGGAAATAATAAAATCTCTCATTTTTTGATTGGCAATTACTCGTTTAATCTGGGTTTCATATACAGCCGGTTCGGTGCGAAAATAGTTTTGGAGAATGTAAAAATATAATCGAGGGTCAAACTTTCCCTCTTTCTGGAATTGGGGAAGCGAGCGTATTGTATTTATTACTTCGCTCTGGCTTGCATAAATTCCGTACTTTTTTGCTTCTTGAAGAAGGAGCTGTTCCTGGACAAGGGAATTCAGGACTTCGGATTTGATTTCTCTTCTTTGGTCATCGCTGAGTTCTCCTTCGGGATTTTGGTCGTACCAGTTACGAATTCTCATGTTGACTGAGTCCAAAAAGGAAGAGTAGGGAATTTTAGTTCCGTTAACCCGAACCACGCAATCGATTAAGCGCCGTGTGGAGAAATTCCAGAGAAATACACCGCCAATAAATGCAGTAGCAATACACCATAAAAAGATCTTTACGTTTTTTCTCACAAAGTTCATCATTAGGCATTTATTATATTAAAAATTCAGTGTATTGGTCAAGGAAATTGTCATGGGCACGCTGATAGAAGTACTTCTTAAATTAGTATCCAAAGTTTTTGTTTTCGTATTTATTGGCTATCTTATAGGAAAGGTAAGGGCAAGGTTTGTCAAGCCATTAATTGCTGTGGTAATTTATGGTTCTCTCTATGTGCTCGTTCCTTTTTTCTTTTTCCTTTCTATGTGGGAGAGTTCAGCCGACTTTCTTATAACAAAAAAGGTTACCCTAATTGCAGCTGCAGTTGTTATTGCTTGCGGTTTTATGGCATATCTTTTTTCTACTCTCTCTGGTGTCGAATTTCGTCAAATTTGCCTTCCCATAATGTTTATGAATACTATATATCTGGCGATCCCCATAAATACCCTGTTCTTTGGCAGTGAAGGTATGACTTATAGTATTATTTACAGTCTGACAGTGGGGATTCTCAATTTTACCCTGGGTATCTATCTGGTCAGCCGTAAGGAACACTTTCTAGAGATAATTAAAATGCCGTTGATTTATGCTGCCTTAGTAGGAGTGGTGCTCAACCAGGCTAAAGTGGGCATTCCTGTAGTGTTTCTCAATATTTCACAGAGGCTTAAAGATGTGGTTCTTCCGGCAATGGTGGGTCTTGTGGGATATCAGCTAAACTTTATCAAGTGGCCACATTTAAAACTGGTAAATGTTGGCGTCATCCTTCGGATGGGCGGAGGATTTCTGGTAGCTTTAATTCTGGTTAAGCTTCTTAACTTCTCTGGCCCGGGAGCTTCTGTAGTCTTGATATCTTCAGCAATGCCTTCGGCAGTGCTCACATATATTTTTGCAAAAAGGTATAAAGTAGATGCAGACTTTGCTGCAGGGATGATTTTGGTGTCCACTCTCCTGAGCATCGTGACTATTCCCTTAATAGTTTCTTTTTTGAGATGAAAAAATTCTATACCTGTTCTATTATTTTAATTCTTTTATTAAGTGGCTGTTACTCTGCGCCTAAAAAAAGAGTGCCTCTTCCTGTTCCTGAGTATCAGGTTGATAAAAAAACAGAAAAGAGGATAAAGAAAGACCTTGCTGAGGTGGAAAAAATTTGCCAGAATAGCGAAAGCTTGGATGTTGTAGGAAAGTCTACAATGATACAATCGGCAAGGCTAATCGACTTAGGTAAGGTAGCCTCACCAGTGTTAGTTAGCGTGATTCAGGATAAGACTAAAAATTGGAAATTCAGGTATTGGGCTGTCGACTTATTGGGTTATATTGAAGATGAGAAAAACATCTTTGCACTCATTGCAGTAATTGAAGACTCCGCTGATGAGGAGAAGATAAGGTTCTGCGCTCTTCAGGCTATAGATGAAATGGCTAATCCAGAAGCTATCGAGTATTTGGAAGTAGCGGAACAGATTGTAGAAACCGGTGCTTTAAGAGAGGAAATAACAAGGGTTATAGAAAAATTGGGGAAAAGAGAATAGAATTTGGAGAGAAATTATTTCGTATCTTTTGATTTAAATTCTGGTTCGATTACTTTTTCCTGGTTTTTGCTCATTACACAGTTTCCTTCAAAGATGGCTCCTTCAGCTATATAGAGTTGTGGTGCACTGATATCCCCTTTGACCTGTGAGTGGGGAAGCATTTCAATGCTGGCGGAAGCAGTGATATTTCCAGTAATTTCCCCTCCCACAACTACAGTTTGAGCATTTATATCTCCCTTCACTTTCCCATCTTCGCCTACAATAACTGCCTCAGCATTTGTCACTCCACCATCAATACTACCATCAATTCTGAGGGTGCCTTTGGTAGAGATTGTTCCTTTGATTTCTGCGCCTTGGCCAACCAGAGTATCTACCTTCCCGACTTTTCCTACTTCCTCTTTCTTGCCAAACATACTTCTGCCTCCTAAAAGAAATTAATATTTTCCCCACTCTATCCCTTGCGAAACCGCGATGGAATCGGAAAAGAGTGGACTACCTGCACTACAACCATTCTCTGAAGATAGGAATTTTACGCATTCATGCAATTAACGGTTTGCAAAAAGCGGCTTACTTTTTACATAAAGGAGAGGATTTACAGGTTTACCTTTGTACCAAACTTCGTAATGAAGATGAGAAGCAGTAACTAACCCTGTGTCGCCTGATAGGGCTATAATCTGTCCTCGCTTCACTTTTTCTCTAGGCTTTACTAGTATGGTTGAGTTGTGGGCATAACGGGTGGAGAATCCCTGTCCGTGGTCAATCATTACCGTTCTGCCATAAGTTCCCTGCCAGCCAGCCAGTACCACTCTCCCATCAGCAGTTGCTCGCACAGGGGTTCCCTTTAGGTTCCCAATATCAATTGCATAATGGAATTCTCTTCTCGTAGTCAAAGGATGGCGTCGCCAGTTATAGCCAGAAGTAACTCGGCCTAAAGTAGGCCATATAGATGGGGTGGCCAGTAATAGGGTTCTCTTATAGGTGAGGTAGTCGCTTATTTCGTGAAAACTCTGTTTTCTTTCCCACGCTTCCCTCTCTAGTTCATTAAGATTCATCTGGAATAATTCTTTACTGAGGCCATTTCCACTCTGCATCACTAATGCGAGGCTACGCTGGTCCTCAATAGTAGGTCCGCCTATTCCACCAAGTTCGATTATGTCTTTGGGAGTTTTCATATGTAAGAGTCCTCTGAGTTGCGTGTCCATCTCCCTCAATTCACAGATGAGGTCCCTCTCTTCTGCCAGGGACTTGGC
>DAOVHK010000113.1 GCA_030671905.1 Clostridia bacterium
CATTATAACTTTAGAAGTTATTCTTTTATCCAGCTTTCCTAACTCATAACCCGGCCTGGTAACTACCACAAATTTGCACAGTTCCAGCAACTTCTTCGGTTCTTTCCAAGTAGAAATTTTTAGCATTTCGTCTAACCCAACAATGAAATATATTTTCCCTCTCTTACCATAAATCTTTATAAATTCTCTTATTGTTTCCAGAGTAAAAGTAGGACGATCTACAATTTTGCTCTTTTCTATCTCTACAGGAGAAACTTTGAACGAAGAATTCCCCTTTATCGCCAGAGAAACCATCTGATACCGTTCATCAGGAGTAGCCCTTTTAACCTTTTTATGTGGCGCCTTTCCTGCAGGAACAAAGATAACCTTATCTAAATTAAGTCTATCCTTAACCTCACTGGCGATAACTAAGTGCCCATAATGGATGGGATTAAACATCCCTCCGAGAATCCCAATTCGCATCCCTTTTCCTCCACTTTCATTCTGGTCGGGCACCGTTTACAGTGCCGTGTTTGTTCGCCTTGCAAAGTCCGAAGTTTTTCGGCGTCAAGAAATTCCTTGGGGATGAACAAACCATATTTTGAATCTATCCCCTTATCTGTCCATCGCCAAATATTATAAACTTCGTGCTGGTCAACTCCTTCACGCCCATTGGGCCCCGGGCATGGAGTTTCTGGTTGGAGATGCCAATCTCAGCCCCCATCCCGAACTCTCCCCCATCGGTAAACCTGGTAGAGGCATTCCAGAAAACTGAAGAGGCATCCACTTCTTTTAGAAATCTCTGGGCAGCATCTTTATCCCTGGTTACAATTGCCTCGGAAT
The DNA here is from genome assembly GCA_030671905.1 of Clostridia bacterium. Taxonomy (GTDB): domain Bacteria; phylum UBA6262; class WVXT01; order WVXT01; family WVXT01; genus WVXT01. The sequence goes on from DAOVHK010000113.1 coordinate 823, forward strand.
GCATCGATCCATACCTATTGATATGGTCTATGGCTTCTGAGAGAGAGTCGACAACTTTGACTGAGAGAATCAAATCCAGATATTCAGTACTCCAATCCTCTTCGCTGGCACTGTTAATATGCGAAAGGATACTTTTGCTCTTCTCATCCCCGCGAATTTCTACTTTTGCTTCCTCAAATTTCTTAATCATCCCGGGTAAGAACTCACCTGCAATATCCTTATGGACTAAAAGGGTCTCCATAGCATTGCACACGCCTGGCCTCTGCACTTTAGCATTAAAACATATCCTCTCTGCCATTCCCGGGTCAGCATTCTTATCTACATAAATGTGGCATAGTCCTTTACCATGACCAATCACGGGAACAGTAGCGTTCGCTTTTATATTCTTTATCATCTCTTCACTACCTCGAGGAATTACCACATCGATGAATTCATCCATCTTTATGAGTTGGAATATTGCTTCTCTCTCGGTAGTTTCCACCAACTGGATTGCGCCCTGAGGAATTCCTGACGAATAAGCAGCCTCTTGCAAAACCTTGGCGATAATCATATTAGAATTTATCGCCTCTGAACCCCCACGCAAGATAACTGCATTACCTGCCTTAAGACATAACCCTGCTGCATCACCGGTTACATTTGGACGTGATTCATAGATTATAGCTATAACACCCAGAGGAACCCTGACTTTTTCAATTCTTAAGCCATTGGGCCTTAGCTTCTGTTCAATAACTTCACCAACCGGATCGGGCAGTTCGGCTATTTCCCTTAAACCTTTAGCCATGTTCTTAATTCTCTTATCATCTAAAGTTAGCCTATCAATTAACGCAGGGCTAAGACCTGTTTCTTTAGCTTCTTTTAAATCGATTCTATTTTGGGACTTGATATCTTCAGCTCTCTCTTCGATCGCTTTAGCCATGGCCAAGAGTGCTTTATTCTTCAATGAGGGACTCAGATTGGCCATTGCCCTCGCTGCCAGCTTTGCACTTCTTGCTATATTTTCCATCTCCATATCTCTTTCTCCTCATGAAAATACTTTCAGATATAAAATATACGAAATTTATTTTAACATAATTTGTGAACTAATGCAACAGGGAAAGAGTATTCCTTGGTGGGATTTTCAACTAATGGGTCTTACGGAACTCGGCTACCCGTTGGTAGAGCCCGTTTTTAAGGAGAGCGATACGCCGGATAATGATGGGGATTCCCGCGTAGAGAGGAAAGGTGACTAAATAGACAGGCTCACCAAAATACCATGCCAGAAGAGGACAGGTAACATATACAACCAGACAGCTACTCTCTACAGCCGGCGCTCTCCGATACCAGGCAGGAAAACGCAAACAAGTCCAACCTACTGCCATCCCCACCAAAGAGAGAAGAATGGCTTCTCGAGGCATCAGGGGAAGAATCGTTCCTCCCAGAGTTGCCAGGCCAGACCCCCCACGAAACTGGAGAAAAATTGGCCAATTGTGTCCAGAAATTGCTGCCAGAGCTGTGAGAGTAACGGCATGAGGGGGCATTTTGAGAGCCCTGGCAAAAATTACTGGAATCATACCTTTAAATATATCGAAAATAGCTACCCCAATCCCCAACGAGGCTCCCACCGTTAACATCACATTCCTGGCTCCAGCATTACCTGAACCCAATTCTCGTATATCGGCTCCCTTCTTCCACTTTGTAATATAGTATGCTGAAGAGACCGAGCCTAAAAGGTATGCACCGACTATTAAACTAATTTGTCTTAATATTTCTGGTTCCATTGTTGTTTGATTTTATAAAATATCCTTTTTTCTGTCAAGCATTTTTAAGCTGGTCTCTGAAAAAGTCCTTCTCACTGTTCCCGATTGAAAATCGGGACTTCACTTTGTTCGCAATGATACTATGATACCTTTATTTAAAGTAGTTTAAAATTAAGTAGGAAAATAGGCCTTTTTTAGAGCTTTTGTGGTAAAATAGCGTGAATTTTCCTCTGTTTTTTTCACGTTGACAAATACTAATTTGTGTGTTATACTTATATTAGAAAATGGGTGTTCGATAAAGGCAAACTCCGAGAAATCGGAGGACGCAAAGCTACGGGGCTAAAGACCGGGGAGAGGTCTATGCTAGCTAGTTGCCGAAAATACCGATCTATGCGAGCCGGGTTGCCGAAAAACTCTAAAAGAGTAGGCAAACCGGTTTTTCTATTTGAGGGGTAGTAATGAAGAAAATCCTTATACCATTCTTAATTGGTTGTTTCCTGATAATGGGTTTATCTATTTTTACTACTTTTGCTGAAGCCGACACAGTTGTGGTGCTTGGCGAGCCTATAGATACCCCTATAGGAGAGGAACCTCCGCAAGAGGAACCTCCGCAAGAAGAGCCTCCACAAGAAGAACCTCCACCTCCACCTCCACCTCCACCTGAACCTGAACCCATATCAGCAACAGTGAATATAGCCCCAAACACCCTAAACCTTAAGAGTAGGGGCAAATTTATTACTGCGTCTATTAAATTGCCTGATGGATTCGATGTCAATCAGATTGATGGAAATACCGTACAAATCTCGGCAATTGATGGAGATGCCATAGAAGCGATATCTGCAGATAAAACGAGGGTGGAAGAGATAGAAAGTGACAGTTGTTTATTAGCGAAGTTTAAGAGAGAAAATTTAATAAATGTTCTTAGTCCTGGAGATGAGGTTAACATAACCATTGAAGGATTGCTTACAAGTGGAGAAAAGTTCGCTGGAGTCGATACCATAAGAGTTATTGAACCGGGAAAACGGTCCCATGTGAATGCCAGAGAAAAGACGTTTATTTTCCGTGTAGGTAAACACTTATCTTCGGATTCCAGAATTGTAAAGGCACTGCTGTGGATGAATTACCGAAAGAAAGATTGGAAAATTAAATTATGGCTGAGGAAATTTTTAAATGGTAAGTGGTCGAGATTGCTCGAGCAGCATAGATTTGGTAAACACTATTTCTTGCCTATTACTGAAGGCGATGGCTATGAATGGGATTTTACTGAAATTGTAAAGGAAAATTGGGACAAGGGAATCTATTATGTTACGATTTTCATAGATTATGATACGCAATTTGCCAATAGCTATCCTGCACTCATCGTCACCTATGAAGGTTCAATCACCTTTGAGGAAACCGCTATAGAGGAACAAAACCTCACGCCAATTGCTCCCAGATTTATCGTTCCTAAGGGGAAAAACCTTGTGAAACTTTTCTTCAGGAATGAAGATATTCTAGGGATGGATACAGAAAATATCGTAATCTGTGGATGGAATGAAACAACGTCCCAATGGGAAGTTATGCCAGATTCCACATTGAACCTGGTAGAACAAAGTGTCACTACGAAAAGGACGGGGTATTGTCTGTATCAGATTATGTACGTTCCATCATCTTCATCTGGACAGAATGATCCTGGTAACGGAGGAGATCCAGGCGGGCCTTCCCAAAGTTCTTTAGGACAGAATTATCCAAATCCGTTTAATCCATCAACAACAATAAACTACACTGTTTCTCAGGATTGTCATGTTACCCTAAAACTGTACAATATTTGTGGACAGTTGGTAGCCACTGTCGTGAATGAGTATCAGCAAGCTGGAAGTTACTCAAAATACTTTGATGGTGGTGATAGACTTTCGCGTGGTATCTATCACTATCAGTTAAAAGCAGGCGATTTTGTAGATACCAAAAGAATGGTTATTCTGAAATGATATACATTGCCTCTCGGTATGTAAGTCCGTTATGTAATATATATACCGAGAGGTCTTATTATTTATGAGCCCTGTGGTAAACGCTCCGATTTAGGGAAATGATTAAATTAACTTTTAAAATTTTATTTTTGATTTTTCTCTTCTGTCTATTCAGAACAGATGCCCACCCTATCCATACAGGTGCTGATTTCCTAAAGTTTGGAATAGGGGCCAGACCCTCAGCAATGG
>DAOVHK010000103.1 GCA_030671905.1 Clostridia bacterium
AGAAAGTATTGCTAAAAGAATACAGCTCAGAGGGAGAAATATAGAAAGTACCGTAAACAGGATAATCGGTGTCAAAAGTATCAGCAGGGCTTCAAAAGTGGCAGAAGAATAGACTTCTCTAATAGCAGAAAGCGCCAGAAAAAAACACCACAGGAGGAGAACGATGGTAAAAAAGGACTGAAAGAAAATTCTCCCTCCACCCAATCCTTCTACTATCAAAGATAGTGGACTAACAAAAACAAAGGGAAACATTGCCAATCCCAGAGTAATGAAAAGGTCGATTACGCTACCCCTTTTTCCCCATACTTCAGCAAAGAAATGGAGAATTCCCACATTAACTACCCAGAAGAAGGTGAGGAGAACTATAACCAGAAAGAGATTGGAAAATAAGACGACCCTCCCCACTCTAGTGAAGCTGGAAACAAATAGAGTGGCTCCGGTAGCAATGCTAATTCCTGACAAAATAACAACCGCTACCAGAAAAATCCACGGCTTATCTTCTCTGGCTTGATTAAGCCCTTTTCCTGGATGGGCAATTAAATCGTAGAGGAGTGCTAAATAGTTGTTTTCCATATTTCTCTCGGAATGGGGGTCTATTGGAGGATATATTCTAATCTTACGGAATTTCCGTCCATTAAATCTTGCAGAGTATTCGTCCTGAAGCGACTGGAAAAAATACCAAGAATTCTGGGAAATGGCTTGGGCAACTCGATGATTTTTGGTTCACCGGGAATGCCAGCAAGTTTACCTGCAAGTCTTACAGCATCTTGAAAATTGCCAATTTCATCAATCAGCCCCAAATTTTTTGCTTGCCGTCCGGTAAACACCTGACCCTGAGCAATCTTCTCTGCTTTACTTTTCCTAAGGTTCCTGCCCTCAATTACTACCTGGAGAAATTGGTCGTAGGCATCGTCTATCAGTCCCTGAAGCAGTCTTTTCTCTTCCGCTGTCATTTCCCGGGATAGAGAACCGATGTCCTTGTGCTTCCCCCGTTTTATAACCTCAACTTTAATTCCTATCTTACGAAACAACTCCTCCATATTACCCATGCTCATGAGTACCCCTATACTTCCGGTAATGGTTCCCGGATTGGCTACAATTTTATCTGCAGCACAAGCAATATAGTATGCCCCGGAGGCGCCTACATCGCCCATGGAGACAACAACTTTCTTCCTTTTCTCTTTTAGCCTAATTACTTCCTCATAAATTTCCTGAACCGCACCGATGCTTCCGCCAGGACTATTAATTCTTAAGACCACTGCTTTTATAGTGGTAATTTTACCTATCTTTCTCAACTCACTGGCAATACTATCGGCTCCGGGCAAGAAGCGAGCCCATCCTGATGCACGTCGAGAAATAGATATTGGTCCGTAAAGATAGACCACTGCCACTCCCTTTTTTCTGGACAGAATTCGAGTTTTTCCTTCAACAGTCTTTTCTCCAATAAGATATATACCCATTACAATAGAAACAATAGATAAGAAAAGAATACCTACGATGATTAAATTTTCCTTTTTCACATTTTTCTCCCATATTGACTTTATTTTTTTAAATTATATTCTAATTATCCAAATTTGTCAAATCATATTTCCTGTGGGGGTTCGATTTAGATACTGTTGAAAAACCCCTGACTGGTAGTCGGGCTCGTCCCCGAGCCCGACAGAAACTCTGGGTCAGAGACGACCCAGAGTACCTATTTTGAGTATCTTAACCTAATCTCCTGCTTTCAAGCAGGTTTTTCTCAAAAAAAATGCGGAAGCAATAAGCTTATTGCTTCCGCAAATTTAACTCTATCCTTACAAAACGAGTTTATCTCTTGGAGAATTGGAATCTTTTTCTTGCTTTTGGCCGTCCAGGTTTTTTTCGCTCGACCATACGGGGATCGCGCGTCAACAATCCCTCTTTTCTCAAAGTGACCCTTGTCTGTTCGTCAACCTTAGCCAGTGCACGTGAAATTCCATGCCTTATTGCCCCTGCTTGACCATTCTTGCCTCCACCGGAAACATTTGCCGAAATATCGAATTTATTTAGTAAATTCGTTACTTTTAGAGGTTCTATACTGAATTCCTTTAGACGAGGTAAACCAAAAAAGTATTTATCCACAGGTAATCTGTTGATTATGACCTTCCCATTACCAGCTCTCAATATAACCCTGGCAACCGCTGTCTTTCTTCTGCCTAAGCCCCAAATCTCTGTCGCTTTAGCCATACAGTTTCTCCATTAATTTATAAAGTAAAAAATTTAATGTGTTTTCTTTTCGATTTTTATTATCTGAGGTTCCTGTGCTCCATGTGGATGTTCGCTGCCTTTATATATTTTTAATTTAGTAATCAATCTATCACTGAGTTTATTCGACGGTAACATTCCTTTGACAGCTAATCTAATTGCCTTTTCTGGCTTTTCTGCCATCAATTTATCGTATCGGGTAAATCTGGTCCCGCCTGAATAACCAGAATGGGTAAAATGGAATTTCTGTTCCAATTTTTTTCCAGTCAGTAAAACCTTCCCGGCATTAATAATAATTACATAATCACCTATATCCACATGGGGAGAGAAAATCGGTTTACCCTTGCCCCTTAATAACTCTGCTACTTTTGTTGCCAATCTCCCCAAGACCAGACCAGAGGCATCAATTAAACACCATTTCTTTTCAATATTTTCCTTTTTGGGCACAAAAGTCTTCACTTTAACCACCATTCCGAAAAAACCGCCCCCATCCAGAAATAAACTAACCCCTGTATTTAAAAACTTTCTGGATGGGGGGTCTATTCAGACCAAAAATTGACAAACTATCAAAAGATGTTAAATTGCTTTCTATTCTTTTTTTGAAGGATAAAGCTCAAGCGCTATCGCCAAAACCAAACAATAGCCCGCAAAGAATAGGAAGGTGCGGGGTGCTACCACTAATGTCCCTGGAATGAGTCGGGTAATAACTCCCAATACCAGGCTGACCAGGCTCACCACGATCGAGAGAGTAATCCGTGTTTTCATTTCTTACCCCCCTTTAACGCAGACCTTACCTTTTCCACTTCCCCATGTCTGCGAAACTTTATAAGAAATTAGCAAAAAAGAGCTTTTTTGTCAACCCTTTTTTAAGTTTAATGGACAGACACAGCGGTCTGTCCCTACTGTGAATTGGATTGCCACGTCCCGATTTTCAACGGGGAACAAGAAAAAAGTGGCAAAACGAAGGTTAATATAAATGAGAGAAAGGAACGGTAGGATGACAGAAAGGAAAGATAGTGAAACTATGGCGAGGTTTGCGTGCTAAAAAATTTTCTTAACGCCCTCTTTACGTTTAAGGCTGGTGCCAATCCTCTGCACCACAATATCTACTCTTCGATTCATTGCTTTGTGTTCTTCAATATCGTTATCCACAACAGGCTGATACTCTCCGTATCCTGCAGATGATATGCGTCCCGGAGGGAATTTTAATGTCTCCAGTAAATAGCGGGTCACATTTGTAGCCCTGGCTGTGGATAGTTCCCAGTTAGTGGGAAATTTGCTCCTCAATTCCGGACCAATGGGGACATTATCAGTGTGGCCTTCGACTCGGGTACTATTTGGCACATCGATAATCTCTTTAGTAATATCTTTTAGGATGTATTTCGCTTCTTGGTAAATCTCAGCTTCTCCACTATCGAACATCAATTTTTCGCGGAGAGAAATTACCAATCCTTTCTCATCTATTTTTAGACCAATATAGCCTTCTAACCGGTTTTCCATAACGTATGTTTCCAGCTTCTTCTTTAACTTTATCAATTGCATTTCGTTCATAGCACTGGCTAAAGCAAACATCATAACGAAAAATATCAAAAGCTGGGTCATTAAATCTGAATAAGTCAACATCCATGCGGGTGAGGACCTTCCTACTTTTATTTCCCTATCTACTCGCCTGGGAACACCTGGCAGAAAAGCCATTATCTCTCTCCTCAAAAATAAGTTAGGCGGTTTATTCTACGGGTGTAATCTTTTTCTCCACTGTCTTTTTCCTCAATTGCGGAGCCAGGTAGGCTTTCAATTTAGCTTCCATAATACTGGGAATCTCCCCTGCCTGCAAGGAGAGAACTCCCCTGATAATAACTTCCTTGATAAACATCTCATCTTCACTGCGACGCTTCAATTTCCCAGCAACGGGCAAGAAGAAAAGATAGCCAGCCACTGCGCCATAAAAAGTGGTTAACAGGGCTACCGCCATACCACCGGCAATCTGGCTCTGGTCTTCAATGCGGGCAAGCATCATAATCAGTCCCATAATTGTTCCGATCATCCCAAAGGCAGGACAGTAAGTGCCCAGAGTTAAGAAAATTTCCTGTCCTATACGGTGCCTCTCACGAATGAATGTTATCTCTGTTTCCAGCTCAGCGCGGATTCTCTCCTGGTCAGCGCCGTCAACAACTAATTGCACACCTCTTTTTAGAAACTCATTATTGACCTTATTTAATTCTTTCTCAAGTTCCAATATCCCTTGCTTATGAGCTATCTTGGTAAAATATATAAACTGATTGATTAATTTAGCAGGGTCTTCTTCTCTCTCAGTTAAAACTTTCTGGGCAATTTTAAAAACTCCCAGGACCTGCTTCATGGGATAATTGACCAATGTGGCAGCAAACGCACCTCCAAAAGTAATAAACATTGAAGATACATCAAAGAAACCCTTTAATCCCACCCCTCCCATTCTCATAATGATGGCAACAATAATCAAGCTAATTCCACTTACCACGCCTAAAATAGTGGTAATATCCATTTCTCCTCCTATTGTGGTTTATCTTTCTTCCCTTATCCTTTATTCTTTTTCTTGCTTCTTTTCTGATTTACCAAGCGCCGGTATTCTATAACCTTTTCAATGACTTCTGAAACCGTATCTTTCACAATTATCTTATTTCCTGTAATCAGTGAAATGGTTGTATCCGGTCTGGCCTCAACTGTTTCAATCAGCTCAGCGTTTATAACTATTTCTTCTCCATTTATTTTTTTCACTTTAATCATTTTAGACTCCTGCACGATTTGAAATCGTGCCTACAAAACCATTCCTGGGCGATTTGGAATTGTATTTACAAAATTGCCGTTTATTCACCGTTTACGGGTTTATTCAGCCACTGCCAGAATTTTTTCAGAATGGACCGTTTAGCTTCATCTAACCGAGTTTTAAGTTCTTCCTCCCTTCTCCTTTCTTCAACCCTGAGTCGTGCCTGTTTCTCTGCAATTTC
>DAOVHK010000060.1 GCA_030671905.1 Clostridia bacterium
CAAAAGGGAAGTATAATCCTTTAAAGGCTAGGCCACTCTCGCATGTAGGAGGTAATGAATTTACCCTACCCGAGAAAATTATAAAGGCAATATAAGGAATAATGGGATGATAGCTCTTTACCCTCCTAATTTACAATGGCCACTAGACTCTTTAGTTCTTATTTACTTGACAGGACAAAAATTAATTTTATAAAATCTTAATATGGCAGTTTTGCTTATTTTTTTAAGGAAGAACTTGTGAAAATTTTCACAAAATTTCTTAAGGAAATTGGTAAATTTGGGTTTAATAAATGAAGATAGGAATTGTGGGTGCTGGAGCGATGGGTGGGTTATTTGGCGGGATGCTCACCAGAGCAGGGCAGGATGTTTGGCTAATTGACAATCATAACGAAAGGGCGGAGAAGATAAATAGAGAAGGACTGATTATAGAACCAAGTAAAGCCCTTCAGCCCGGGGAACCTAAACAGGAAATAATAAAAATAAAGGCAACAACAGAGCCTTCCAACGCAGGCTCCTGCGATTTAGTTATTCTTTTCGTTAAAGCGTATGATACGGAAGAAGCCACCAAGAATTCTTTACCACTAACCGGAAGTAAGACAGTCTGGCTTACCCTGCAAAATGGACTGGGAAACATTGAGAGGATGGGTAAAATCGTGGGTAAGGATAGAATGGTTGGTGGTATCACTTATCAGGGTGCTACTGTGTTGGAGGTGGGGAGAATAAGGCATGCAGGTTGTGGAAAGACAGTAATTGGGGAAATTGATGGCAGGGTAAGTGAAAGGATTAAAGCCATTTCAGATATTTTCAATCAGGCAGGCATAGATACTGAGATTTCCGATAATATAGAGGGTGTGTTGTGGGGTAAACTATTAATCAATGCAGTGATTAATAGTTTAACAGCCATTACCAGGGTAAGAAATGGCCAATTGTTGGAATCTCCCCTTCTAAAAGAGACAATGAAACTCATAGTGGAAGAGGCTATGCAAGTTCCTCTAAAGAAGGGAATCAGACTGCCTTACCAGAAAGTATTTGAGAAAGTGGAAGAGTCCTGTCAGACTTCCAGAGACAATATCTCTTCTATGTTGCAGGATATATTGAGAAAGAAGAGAACGGAGGTAGATTTTATCAACGGTGCAATAGTTTCTGAAGCTGAGAAAATAGGCATACCCACACCCCTGAATAGAGCTCTTTGGAACATAGTTAAATTCTTAGAAGGGAGGAGAGAATATGTTAAGTGATTTAGAGATTGCCCAGAAGGCGAAGATGAAGCCCGTTGTGGAAATCGCTCAGGCTCTGGGCATTAAGGAAGATGAGATTGAGCCTTACGGAAAGTATATGGCCAAGGTTTCTCTGGAAATCCTGGAGAGATTGAAAGGCAGGCCCAGTGGTAAATTTATTACAGTAACAGCAATTACTCCCACTCCCTTAGGAGAAGGGAAGACAGTTACTGCCTTTGGGTTAGGAATGGCTTTGGCCAAGATAGGAAAGAAAGTCTGTAACACCTGTCGCCAACCTTCAAAGGGTCCCACATTCGGCATTAAGGGCGGTGCCACAGGGGGAGGCTACTCTCAGGTTCTTCCTATGGAGAACATTAATCTACACTTTACTGGAGATACCCATGCCGTAGAGTCAGCCCATAATCTTTTAGCTGCGGCAATTGATGCCAGCATTCTCCACGGAAATAAATTGAACATCGATCCTCTCAGTATTACCTGGCGCAGGTGCGTTGATGTCAGTGATCGGGCATTGCGACATATAATTATTGGACTGGGGGGTAAGGCTAATGGTTCTCCGCGAGAGACAGGTTATGATATCACCGTGGCTACGGAAACTATGGCTATTCTTGCACTAACCACGGGGCTCTTCGACCTGAAAAAGAGGTTGAGTAAAGTAGTGGTGGGTTATACTTATAATGGCAAACCGGTGACTGCTGAACAGCTTAAGATTGCCGGAGTAATGACAGTGTTATTGAAGGATGCCATCAAACCCAATCTTGTACAGACAACGGAGAATACACCTGTTCTCAATCATGCTGGACCCTTCGCCAATGTTGCTCATGGAAATAACTCGGCACTCGCTGATATGGTAGCTCTTAAACTAGTCGATTACGTAGTTACAGAAAGTGGCTTTGGCGCAGACTGTGGTTTCGAGAAATTAATCAACGTTAAGTGCCGGCAGAGTGGTTTAAAAGTTGATTGTGCTGTGGTAGTCGCTTCCATAAGGGCATTGAAAATGCATGGTGGAGCGTTTGAGGTGCGCCCGGGAGTGGACTTAGATGAGAAATTGGTGGCCAAAGAAAACATGAAAGCTCTGGAGAAGGGATGTGAAAATCTTGCCAAACATATAGAGAATGTCCACATTCATGGACTTCCTGTAGTAGTGGCGATTAATAGATTTACTTCAGATACTGATAAAGAGGTAGAATTTGTAAGGAAAAAGGCTCTGGAAGCTGGCGCGGAAGATGCTGCCCCTGTAGATTGTTGGGCTAAAGGTGGTGAAGGTGCTATTCAATTGGCTGAAGCAGTTGTGGCAGCAGTTGATAAGCCACACAAGATGCAGTTCCTCTATCCAGACGATGCATCTATCAAGGAAAAGATTGAGACAATAGCAAAGAAGATATACGGAGCAGACGGGGTAGATTATACTTCTCTTGCCGAAAAGAAGATTAAGTTGTATACTGAGTTGGGTTATAATAAGATGCCCATCAACATGGCTAAGACTCATCTATCTCTTTCCCATGACCCAAATCTAAAATGTGTGCCTCGCCACTTTAGAATACCCGTTCGAGATATCCGGGCATCAGTAGGAGCTGGATTCCTTTATCCTCTCTTAGGGACTATGAGCACTATGCCTGGGCTTCCCTCAATTCCAGCTGCCACCAAAGTGGACATCGATAAGACTGGAAAGACAGTGGGATTGTTCTAAGAGGTTCTTATCTTTAGAGAATTGTAGACATCAAACCTGGAAAAACTACTCATTGGAGGGATAATAATGAAAGAAATAATTTTGCCAGATATGGGTGAAGAGGTAAAAGAAGCAACTATCTCCTTCTGGCATCACGAGGAGGGAGACAAAGTAACCAAGGGGGAGGATTTAGTAGAGATTACTACGGAGAAAGCAAGTTTTCAAGTTGAAGCGCCTGTTTCCGGAGTGTTAAGCAAAATTTCTGCTGGCGAGGGTGAAGTAGTAAAATCTGGACAGGTCCTGGGAATCATTGAAGAATAATCAATGACTCTACAGTAGAAAGGAGTAAGAAATGATAATAATGGAACAAAAACCATTTGAGGAAATTCTTTCGTTTTTAAAAGACGAGAAGTCCATATTTATTGTGGGTTGTGCCCAGTGCGCCACTGTGTGTAAAGTTGGCGGTGAAGAAGAAGTTAAGGCGATGAAAGATAAATTGGAGAGTCAAGGCAAGAAAGTGAGTGGTTGGGTAGTTATAGACCCAGCCTGCCAGAGCGTGGAGGTAAAGAAGAATTTCCAGGCAAATAAAGATAAAATTACCTCAACTGACGCCATTTTGGTAATGGCTTGCGGTAACGGGGTCCAGTCTGTAAAGGATAGTGCCGAAAGGATAAAGATGGAAAAACCAGTCCATCCGGCATGCAACACACTTTTCCTGGGAGAAGTGGTAAGGGCAGGCTATTTCGAGGAGAAGTGTAGTCTTTGTGGAGATTGCCTGTTAGAGGTAACTGGTGGGATTTGTCCTGTTACTCGCTGTTCCAAGGGACTTCTCAATGGTCCTTGCGGGGGGAGTTCTGAAGGGAAATGTGAGGTTGATCCTGAACGCGATTGTGCTTGGGCGCTTATTTATGAAGAGTTGAAGAAGAGAAGAAAGTTGGATAGAATGAAAGCTATACAACCAGCAAAGGACCATTCCAAACTTATAAAACCCCGTACCTTGACATTGGGTAGTTAAGGGAGAAAGAATGGACTCAAATGCAAATTATGATATTGCCATAATTGGCGCTGGACCTGGGGGTTATGTGGCGGCAATCAGGGCTTCCCAGTTGGGCGGTAAAGTAGTAGTGATTGAAAAAGGCGAATTAGGAGGAACCTGTGTGAATAAAGGTTGTATTCCCACAAAGGCACTTCTGGCAAGTGCCCAGCTTCTCCATTCAGTTAAGAAAGCAGGCGAGTTTGGAATCAATTCTGGAGAAGTCAGTGTAAATTTCTCAGTAATAGCTAAAAGAAAGGAAAGGATAGTAAGACAACTTGTTAGTGGTATAGGTCAGTTATTCAAAAGCTATGGCGTTGAGGTGATAAAAGGAAAGGGAAAGTTAACTGAGAGAATTAAGGATAAAACAATTGAGCTCGAAGTAGAAAAAGATGATGGTTCAGTAGAAAAAGTTATGGCTAAAAAGTTAATTATTGCTACAGGTTCTGTCCCTGCCCAGATTCCCGGAATCTCCATAGATAAACGCGATGTGCTCACCAGCGACCAGGCTCTGGAATTGGAAGAAATTCCATCTTCTCTGCTTATTGTGGGAGGTGGGGTTATTGGAGTGGAATTTGCTTCCATATTTAACAGCTTGGGAAGTAAGGTGACAATTGTTGAACTCCTGCCACGGATTATTCCCACGGAGGACGGAGAGATATCTGAGCAACTGAAGAAATTCCTGGTCAAATCTGGAATAGAAGTAAACACAGGAGTAAAAGTTAAAGAGATCGTTTCCCACAATGGCAAAAAGAAAGTTGTAATAGAGACTCCCCGAGGAAAAGAAGAGAAAGTTGCCCAGAAAGTACTGATTGCTACAGGTAGGAAGCCATATGCAGAAGGACTCGGCTTGGAGAAGACAGGGATTGGGCTGGAAAAGGGGAGAATATTGGTAAATGAGAGGATGGAAACGAATCTTCCAGGAATATTTGCCATTGGAGATGTAGTGGGAGGGGTTCTTCTTGCCCATGTCGCTTCAGGCGAGGGTATTGTGGCTAGTGAAAATGCAATGGGTAATCAATCGAAAATTGACTACAGGGTTATTCCCAATTGTATCTATTCTTTCCCTGAAGTTGCCAGCGTTGGTCTCAGTGAGGAGAAAGCAAAAGAGATGGGTTACGAAGTGGCTGTAGGAAGATTTCCCTTCCTGGCCAATGCCCGGGCGACTATTATGGGAGAAAGAATAGGCTTGGTGAAAATAGTAGCAGATAGAAAAACTGATGAGATATTAGGGGTACATATAGTTGGTGCGCATGCTACGGAATTGATAGCTGAGGCCAGCGTGGCTATTAAAGCGAAAGTTATCACTAAGGATTTGGAAAGAATGATTCACGGCCATCCCACTTTAAGTGAAGCAATATTTGAAGCAGCTCATGATGTCCATGGAGAGGCTATAGATTTAAAGAAGAAATAGCGGAGACGAGAATCATGGTTAAATGTAGAGTGTTAGACTTGGGATTGGTTGGTTATGATAAAGCTTACGATTTACAGAAGAGACTCCATAAACTTAGGAGAGAAGGAAGAATCGATGATGTTTTGATTCTCCTGGAGCATGAGCCAGTGGTGACTATGGGAAGGGGAGGTAAAAGGGATAACATCTTAGTTTCCGATGAGTTATTACAAAGTAAAGGAATTAGAATTTTTGAAATAGACAGAGGAGGCGATGTTACTCTTCATTGTCCTGGACAGTTCGTAGGCTATCCCATTCTCGACCTAAATTTTCATGGAAAAAATATACATAAGTATCTAAGAAATCTCGAAGAAGTAATCATCCGTTCATTGAAAGTTTACGGAATAGATGGCCAAAGGATTGAAAACCATACCGGAGTTTGGGTAGGGGGCAGAAAGGTCGCCTCTATAGGAATTGGTATAAAGGGCTGGGTCACTTTCCATGGGTTTAGCCTCAATATAAATTCTGACCTCTCTTATTTTTCATTAATTAGGCCCTGTGGATTTGAAAGTAGAATGGTGACTTCTATGAGCGAGATATTAGGCAGGTCAGTCGAGCCAAAAGATTTCCGCCACCAGTTGATAGAACAGTTCAGAGAAGTATTCAATCTGCAGATGGAGGAACATGGTAAGCAGGTTTCCACCCTGGATAGTAAAGAGATTGTCTCTTGCTCCCTCTGACAAAAAAGGAGGAGGAGAAGAGGTTAATAAGACGAGAAATCTCCTCAGCAGATTAGATTTGCATACTGTCTGTGAGGGAGCCCGTTGTCCAAACCTCTGGGAATGTTTTGCTGAATCTACAGCCACATTCATGATTTTAGGTAAAATCTGTACAAGGAACTGTAAATTCTGTAGTGTGGCTAAAGGGAGTCCTTTACCAGTTGACCAGAAGGAACCCAAAAGAATAGCCCAGGCAGTGAAAAAATTGGACTTGAAGCATGTAGTAATTACCTCAGTTACCCGTGATGATTTGCCAGATAGGGGAGCTTCTCAATTTTTCTCTACAGTTATGGAGGTTCGCTCGATAAATCCCGATGTAATTATTGAAGTGCTTATTCCTGATTTCGCAGGAAGTAGAGAAGCGATTAACCAGGTATTAGAGGCAAGGCCTGAGATTGTCGGACACAACTTAGAGACAGTGCCATCTTTATATCGAAAGGTGAGACCCGGGGCATCTTATGAGAGGTCTCTGAAGTTGCTTAAGTTGGTAAAGATTTTGCAGTCCGATATTTACACTAAGTCGAGCCTGATGCTCGGCTTAGGAGAGGAAAAACAGGAGATTTTGCAGGTAATGGAAGATTTGAGAAGAATAGATTGTGATATTCTCACTATGGGACAATATCTACAACCGAGTAGCTCGCATCTGGAAGTTCGTAGATTTATTCCTCCAAGTGAATTTGAAGAATATAAAAAGGTAGCGGAAAAGATGGAATTCCTGTTTGTGGCATCAGGACCCTTTGTTCGCAGTTCATATAGAGCAAATGAATTTTCCAGTCGATTCATTCGTAAGGTAACTCATTAGTCTTGTCAAATATAGAGGAGGAAGGGAATGCTTTTTGAGGCTTTAAAATCGGGTAAATTTGTAGTGACTTCAGAGATAGGACCACCTAAAGGTGTAGAAATGAGAGAAATCCTTTCTGAAGCTGAATTCTTTAAAGGTAAAGTAGAAGCTGTGAATGTAACTGACCTACAGAGTTCGGTTATGAAGTTGGGTTCCTTAGCTACTTGTCGTCTTTTGGTAGAGAGTGGTGTTGAGCCTGTGTTTCAAATAACCTGTCGCGACCGCAATCGCCTTGCTTTACAATCAGATATTTTGAGTGCCTATGTTCTGGGAATTAGGAACCTGCTCATTCTCACCGGAGACCATCCTAAATTGGGTGACGACCCAGCGGCGAAGCCTGTTTTCGACCTTGATTCGGTACAACTCCTGGAGGCAGTCAAAAAATTACAGGAAGGGGAAGATATGGCAGGGAACAAGTTGGAAGGGGAACCGCCAAAGTTCTTTATGGGAGCAGTAGTAAATCCCGGTGCCGACCCTATAGAGCCGCAAATAATAAAAATGGAAAAAAAGATAAAAGCTGGAGCACAATTCTTCCAGAGCCAGGCAGTCTACGAGCCTGAGAAGTTTGCCCAGTTTATGAAGAAGGTGAAGGGTTTTGACGTTCCTGTTCTGGTGGGAATTGTTCTTTTGAAATCTGCAGGAATGGCAAGATATATGAATAAGAACGTTAGCGGAGTATATGTTCCTGACCCGCTTATTGAGGAGATGGAAAAGGTAGAGAAAGAGAAAAGAGGAGAGAAGAGTATAGAAATTGCCGCCAGGCTAATCAGGGAACTTAAAGGTCTCTGTCAGGGCGTGCACATTATGCCTCTTGGCTGGGGAAATAAAGTCCCTAAAGTGTTAGAGGCAGCCGGTCTATAAACTATTTATAGGTGGTGTGATGGGAAATTATAGAAGTGAACGGTTAGAAAAGTATATTGATGATTTGGCGGCTAAGCTTCCCGCCCCTGGAGGGGGGAGCGTGGTGGCTTTGGTGGGTGCACTGGGAGTGGGGCTTCTGAGCATGGTTTCCAATTTTACTCTGGGAAAGGAAAAATACAAACAAAGTGAAGAAGAGATAAAAAAGATTTTAAACAGAAGCGAAGATTTACGTGAGAGATTAACTGAGTTGGTGGATGAAGATATTAGGGTCTATGGCAAAGTCTCCAGTGCTTATAAATTATCCCGCACGACTGATCAAGAGAAAAAAGTGCGTTCCCAGGCAATCGAAAAAGCCTGTAAGGATGCACTAACTGTTCCTATGGAAGTAGCGCGTTGTTGTATGGAAGGACTGGATCTGGCAAGAAGGCTTGTGGA
>DAOVHK010000013.1 GCA_030671905.1 Clostridia bacterium
AAGTATCTGGAAGGTCAGGAATTAAGCCCGGAAGAGACTAAAAGCGCTCTTAAGAAAGGAATTGTGGAGCACAAAATTGTGCCTGTTCTTTGTGGTTCGGGATTACAAAATATTGGCATCGGTCAACTTCTCGACTTTCTGGTAGAATATGCGCCTTCGCCTATGGAAAGAGAGGGAGAAGTTAAGATTGATCCCAATGGCCCATTTTCAGCATTGGTGTTTAAGACCTTTTCTGAGCCCCATCTGGGAATAATAAACTATTTAAAGATATATTCAGGTAAATTATCAACCGGGTCGGATGTGTTTAATAACGCTAAAAGTTCCTCTGAAAGAATAGGGCAAATTGCCTTTGTGCGGGGAAAAACGCGTATTGAAACCAAGGAAGGAGAAACAGGGGACATCGTTGCCGTGGTTAAACTAAAAGATACGGGGACGAATGATGTGCTTTGTGACCCAAAAAAGAGGGTTTCCATCTCCAAGATAAGCTTTCCCGAACCAGTGGTAAACATGGCTGTCTATCCCAAATCGAAAGGTGAAGAAGAGAAGATAGCCAATGCCTTAGCTACAGCCATGCGTGGAGATCCTACTTTGAAGTCCGGGATGAATAAAGAGACGAAAGAAATGATTGTATCAGGAATGGGCAGTCTCCAATTAGAAATTATGTCCAGAAGAGTGAAAGCGAGATATGGCGTGGAGGTAGAATTGAGAAGACCTAAGATTGCCTATAAGGAGACCATTCGCGCTGCTGCCGATGTTCAGGGAAAATATAAGAAGCAGTCCGGAGGTCGTGGGCAGTATGGCGATTGTTGGATTAAAACCGAACCTTTAGAGAAAGGGAAAGGGTTCGAATTTGTTAATAAGATTTTCGGCGGTGCAATTCCCAGTCAATATATTCCCGCAGTGGAGAAGGGAGTTAAACAATCCATGGAAAAGGGAATAATTGCTGGGTATCCTGTAGTGGATGTCAGAGTGACTCTTTACGATGGTAGTTTCCACGATGTCGACTCTTCCAATTTAGCCTTCGAGATTGCCGGTAGCATGGCCATTAGGAAAGGGGTGGCAAATGCACGGCCTTTTATTTTAGAGCCGATTATGGAAGTGGAAGTGATCGTTCCTGAAGAGTTCATGGGCAGTGTAATGGGAGATTTAAATAGTCGGCGAGGCAGAGTTTTAGGTATGGGCCGTGAGGGTAAGAAACAGGTGATAAAAGCATTAATTCCCGAGAGAGAACTTTTCAATTATGCTACAGACTTGCGCTCATTGACCAAGGGGAGCGGAGAACATAAAGTGAAGTTTTCTCATTATGAAGAAGTACCGCCAAATGTTACTCAACCTCTAATTGAAGCTTACCAAAAGGCAAAGGAAGAAGGAAGATAACCACCGAAGCCACCTTCAAAGTTTAAACATTGCGTAGTTAGAGTTTATTGTATGTAGAACTCCTTAGCTGTTTTTGAACAGACGTTTTATCCCAGGTTTTCTCTTTACAAAGGGTAAAATTTTATGATAAAATAATATAATCTCAAGACAATCTTCATCTTATTCACATAAGGAGGTACTGGAGAAATGTCCGGACATTCCAAGTGGGCTGGAATAAAGCATAAAAAGGCTATTATAGATGCTAAAAGAGGCCAGATTTTCAGCAAGATTATAAGGGAAATCACTGTGGTAGCAAGGCAAGGAGGAAGCGATCCTGTTGGCAATCCTCGCCTGAGAGTTGCCATTGACAAAGCCAGGGCAGTTAATATGCCCCAGGACAATATCAAGAAAGCGATTAAACGTGGTACAGGAGAGTTACCAGGCGTAACTTATGAAGAATTGGTTTATGAAGGTTATGGTCCGGGTGGAGTAGCAATTTTAGTAGAAATAACCACTGACAATAAGAACCGTGTAACTGCAGAAGTAAGAAAAACGTTTTCCAGACACGGGGGAAACTTAGGAGATGCGGGTTGTGTGGGCTGGATGTTTAACAAGAAGGGATACATTTCCGTAGATAAGAAGAAGATAAAAGAAGAAGAACTAATAGAAATAGCCCTGGAGTCCGGTGCAGAGGATGTAAAGGCAGATGATGAGGACCTTTTCGAGATAATCACTCAACCCCAGGACTTTGAAAAGGTAAAAAAGTCCCTGGAGGAAAAAAATATTGAGATAAATTCTGCAGAGATAACTATGCTACCACAGACCTACGTTAAACTTGAGGGAGCAAAGGCTGAGCAGATGCTCAGGCTTATGGACGGGTTAGATAATAATGAAGATGTTCAGAATGTATATGCCAACTTCGATATACCGAAGGAGATAATGGAAAAGGTGTCTTGAAAATCATAAGTTAATTTTTAGGGGAAGAATGTGGTTGTTTTGGGAATCGACCCGGGCATAGCTGCTTTAGGCTGGGGGATTATAAACAGAACAGAAGAAGTAACTTATAAAGTTGAGGCATATGGGTGTATAAACACTGATAAAAGGAGTCTCTTCTCAAGAAGGTTAGAAGAGATACATAAAAAACTCAGTAAAATAATTAAAAAATATGAACCAGACATTGCTGCCATAGAGCAGCTTTTTTTTGCTAAAAATGTAAAGACAGCAATAAGTGTAGGAGAAGCCAGAGGAGTTGCTATTCTGGCAGCAGTCCAAGCAAATCTGCCTGTAGCTGAATATACTCCCCTCCAGGTTAAACAAGCTCTGGTTGGCTACGGACGGGCAGAAAAAAAACAGATGCAAAAGATGCTCAAGATTTTATTAGGACTAAAAGATATACCCCAGCCCGACGATGCAGCAGATGCCCTGGCTGTAGCTCTTTGCCATCTCAATTCCCAGAAAATGGCTAAACTGGGAAAGTGAGAATAAGTGTGAGACTCCCGTTCAAATTGCTGGCTAATGGGAACTAAAAGATGTTCGACTTTTTAAGAGGAAGATTAGAAGACAAAGAAACTGACCACATTGTTGTGGAAGCTCAAGGAGTGGGCTACAAGATTTCCATTCCTCTCTCCACGTATGAAAAACTGCCTTCCCCAGGAGGGGAAGTCAAAATTTACACATGGATATCAGCATCTATGTACGGCAAAGGAAACACACTTTACGGGTTTCTAACTCTGGAAGAGAGAGAAGTGTTTCTCATTCTGCGGTCAATTTCCAAGATAGGAGCCAAGGGCGCGCTGGAAATTCTCTCCAAGATTTCCAAATCTTTTCCCGATTTCAGAAGAGCGGTAATTGCCAGAGATACGCAAGTTCTAACGGGAATTTTTAGCCTGACCAAAAAGACTGCAGAGAAGTTGATCATAGGTTTGAGGGACAAGATAGAAGGCTTATCCTTTGCCGGAAAGGAAAGATTTCCCTCCAGAAACGAACAGGAAATTGCCGATGCCATAAGTGGGTTGGTCGCTTTAGGGTATAAAGTTTTCCAGGCAAAAGAAGCAGTAAATTCTGTATGTGAAACCATAGATAAAGATGCTCAGGCTGAAGAAATAATTAAGCAGGCATTAAAATATTTATAATGAAAAATAGAGCTAACCCCATTTTTCTATTGATTAGAGGGTGAAATGCAAGAGAAGATTACCACACCTACCATAAAGAACGAAGAAGAGAGGAAATTCGACTATACCCTCAGGCCCAGGATGTTAGAAGAGTTTGTGGGCCAGACAAAGTTAAAGGAAAATCTTAAGATATTTTTTGCAGCGGCAAAGAAGAGGTAAGAAGCTCTTGACCATTGCCTCTTCTATAGCCCTCCGGGGTTAGGGAAAACCACGCTTGCCTACATAATTGCTAATGAATTAAAAGTCAATATAAAGACAACTTCCGGTCCTATTCTGGAACGAGTAGGCGATTTGGCCGCTCTTCTAACCGATCTTTCTGATGGAGATATTTTCTTTATTGACGAGATCCATCGACTTAACCGTACGGTTGAAGAAGCGTTATATCCGGCAATGGAAGAATATAATTTAGATATAATAATCGGCCAGGGCCCCAGTGCCAGAAACATTAAACTTCAGCTTCCCCGTTTCACCTTAGTCGGCGCAACTACCCGGGCAGGCTCTCTGACATCTCCTTTAAGAGAAAGATTTGGTATTGTAGCCCGTCTCAATTTCTATACGGATAGCGAACTGGAACAGATAGTTCTTCGTTCAGCGAGAATTTTAAATATTGTTATGGACCCGGCTGGAGCCAGGGAAATTGCCCACAGGAGTCGTGCTACACCCAGGGTAGCTAATCGACTTCTAAGAAGAGTGCGTGACTATGCACAGGTCAAAGGAGACGGGAGAATTTCAGAGGAGATTGCCCAGAAAGCTCTGGAGATGTTCGAGGTCGATGGGATGGGATTGGATAGTATGGACAGGAAAGTTTTGACTACAATCATGGAGAAGTTTTCCGGAGGGCCGGTAGGTTTAGAGACAATAGCAGTAGCTGTAGGCGAAGAGACAGAAACCATAACCGATGTTTATGAGCCTTTCCTGATTCAATCTGGATTTTTAGAGCGCACCCCTCGGGGAAGAATGGCCACTAAATTAGCCTACGAACATCTAAAGTTACCCAAGAATTCCATTAAAGACCAACAAGAACTATTTTAAAACGAAAAGGGGTCAGAGTCATTTTTTAATAACGTCCCCATAAATGGGAGCTACTCCCTCACTAAAGCCTGTAAGTTAAGACAGGCTTTATTTAAATTATCCCAAGAAGAGAGACTCAAATGAGACTCTTACTACATGTATGTTGTGCAGGTTGCGCCTGTTATCCATTAAAGAAACTACGCGAAGTGAGAGTGGAAGGAAAAAATTTAGAAATCACTGGGTTTTGGTATAATCCCAACATACACCCTTATAGCGAGTATCAAAACAGGATGATGACTATGGGTTATTTTTCCCAGAAAGAAAAGCTACCGGTGATCTGGAAAGACGAGTATGCTTTAGAGGAGTGGCTGGAAGCAACCAGAGGAAAATTTGATTTGCCTGTCCATTCTGCGGGCCAAGGGAGAACTCCTGTGTCCTGGAAGAAAGAAAAAAGATGTGAAAAGTGTTATGATTTAAGGTTAGAGAAACTGGCAAAAGAGGCAAAAGAAGGAGGCTACGACTATTTTTCCACAACACTCTTATATAGCAAATTTCAGGAACACGAAATAATAAAAAAAATTTGCGAAAAACTTAGAAATAAGTATAATATAAATTTCTATTATGCAAATTTTCGCATTGGTTGGAAAGAAGGCATAGAGATTTCCCAGAAGATGGACCTTTATCGACAGCACTATTGCGGATGCATTTTCAGTGAAAAAGAGAAAATAGATGAGAAAAGAATTTAATTTATTTTTCAGATTGATATTTCTAATCCTCCCTATACTTTTGCTTTCTCCATCTTTAGCCAGGAATCGTTTGCCGGAAACAATTATTCGCGTAGGGATTTTAGAAAACGTCTATTCAGCCAATATCAGTGCGGACGGTGGTTTTGAAGTCATCGATTTAGGAACGGGAAAGAAGGTTAGACTGAAGAGTAGTAGTATCTATTTAGTCTTGTCTACCTCTAAAGGAATAAGAATTGGAGATAAAATATTCGGCCCATCGTTTCGGTTCAATTCCCTTTCTGATAATGAGATGCTCAGGGTTAATGGTCGGAGATACCGGGATGGGATTAAAATTTCGTTAAACAATAAAGGGAACTTAAATGTAATAAACGAATTGGGAGTAGAAGGATACCTTTATGGGGTAATGACCCGGGAAGTTTCTCCGGAATGGCCTATAGAAGCTCTTAAAGCCCAGGCAGTCGTTTCCCGAACCTACGTTATGAAAAATTTAGGAAAGTACGATAAACAAGGTTTCGACCTTTCAGCTACAATAACCTCTCAAGTATATGGTGGTGGGGAAGCAGAAGACCCGCGCACGTCCAAAGCAGTCGATCTAACCCAGGGAAAGGTGGTTACCTATAAGGGAGAACTTATCAAGAGCTTCTTTCACAGTAATTGTGGAGGACACACAGAAGATGTAACCAACGTCTGGGAAGGAGAAGGGCGACTTCCCTATTTGAAAGGGGTAGTCTGCCCTTTTTGTAAAAAGACTCACCAGTACCACTGGGAAAAGACGATAAAGAAAAAAATGCTTGAACAGAAACTAAATGAAAAAGGATACAATATCGAAGACATCAAGAAGATTAAAATTTTAGGGAGAAGTTCCTCTGGTAGAGTAACTTATTTAAAAATCTATCACCAGCGAGGTCGCCTCAAAATCAAAGCAAGCCGTTTTAGGATGGTTATGGGTCCCAACCTTATCAAGAGCACACTATTTGCCATGGAACATATAGGTAACAGAATAAAGTTCTATGGCCGAGGGTGGGGGCATGGGGTAGGCATGTGTCAATGGGGTGCTAAGGGAATGGCTGAACGGAGAGCCAACTATCGACAGATTTTGCGATACTATTATCCTAAAACAAAAATTGAGAAATGGGAAGATTAACCCAACTCCGCGAATACGATTACCACTTGCCTGGAGAGTTTATTGCACAGACACCTGCTAACCCCAGGGACTACTGTCGACTGATGGTACTATCCAGAAAAACAGGCCAGGTAGAACATAAAAAGTTCGTTGATATAGTAAAACTGGTCGAGCCTGGCGATTTACTGGTAATTAATAATACAAAGGTAATAAGAGCCAGGCTTTTAGGAAGGAAAAGGGATACTGGAGGAAAAGTAGAAGTTCTCCTGTTAAGGCGGTTGGCAAAGCTGGAAAAGACAACTACTAGTTCTTGCGGAAAAAGAGAGAATTTCAAAGAAGTTTGGGAGACAATAGTCAAGCCGGCAAGGAGAATAAGGGAAGGGCTTGAAGTGGACTTCTGGAAGAACAGTTGGGCAAGCTCACGTTCTCCAGGAATTCCTTGTTTACTGGGCAAGGTTTTATCTACAGGAGGAGGGAAATTTATCTTTGGATTCGACTTTCCAGGAACTTTCCCAGAGAACCTGGAAAAGATTGGTGAAGTCCCCCTTCCCCCTTATATTAAAAGAAATTCTCATGATAGATTTAAACTTCAAGATAAGAAATGGTATCAGACGGTATTTGCAAAAAAGGAAGGGGCAGTAGCAGCTCCCACTGCAGGGCTCCACTTCACCAAGAGGCTATTGAACAGGATCGAAGCTAAAGGAGCAAAGGTTGTACCCCTCACTTTGCACGTAAGCTGGGGAACTTTTAGGCCAGTAAGAGAGGCTGAAATTACCAGGCATAGACTGGATGCCGAATACTTTGAATTAAGTGGAGCTACTGCCAGAGCAATTAATCAGGCTATAGAAAAGGGAAAGCGAATCATTGCCGTGGGAACCACCACGGTAAGAGCTTTAGAATCATGTTGTGTAGAAGAAAAACCACCATCAATTTCTGCCAAATTGGAAAAGAAGGTCGTAGTAAAACCGGGAAAGAACTGGACAGAACTATTCATTTATCCTGGCTATAAATTTAAAGTGGTAGACGGGTTAATTACCAATTTCCACTTGCCGGAATCTACTCTTTTAATGCTCGTGGCAGCATTTGCTGGAAAGGAGAATGTTTTCCAGGCATACGAAGAAGCCATAAAGGAGAAGTACCATTTTTATAGTTACGGCGATGCTATGTTCATCATTTGAAAACTTCAAATAGGAGTTTCTTGGAGATTAAAATTAAAAGATAGTTTATAAACGAGGTGAGGTTGTTATAGGGTGGTAATGAAAAAAACGTTTGAAGTATTAAAAAAGAGCAAAAAAGCGAGAATAGGTAAAATTGTAACCACCCACGGCGTAATCAATACTCCTGTGTTTATTCCCGTAGGGACTCAAGGTACAGTAAAAACCATGTCGCCCAAGGAGCTGGAAGAGGCAGGAGTAGAGATAGTTCTCAGCAATACTTACTATCTATTCTTAAGACCGGGAGTGGAGATAATAGAGAAGGCTGGTGGTATCCATAAGTTTATGGGCTGGAATAGACCAGTTATAAGTGATAGTGGCGGATATCAAGTTTTCAGTCTTGCCGACCGAAGAAAGATAAGCAAGGAAGGGGTAGAGTTCCAGTCGCATATAGATGGCGCTAAGCATTTCTTTTCACCGGAAAAAATTATTGAGATTCAGATTAATTTAGCTTCCGATATTATAACCTGTTTTGATGAGTGCATTCCCTATCCCTGCGGGAAAGATTACGCCCAGCAGTCGATGGAATTGACATTGAAATGGGCCAGACGGTGCAAAAAGGAATTCAACAATCACCACTCATCGCCAAATTCACAATGGCTTTTTGGCATTATCCAGGGAGGGATGTATAAGGACTTAAGGAAAAGAAGTGCTGAGGAGACGATAGAAATTGGATTTGAAGGTTACGCAATAGGAGGCTTGAGCGTGGGAGAACCGCAGGATTTACGGAACGAGATTCTAGACTACACTACACCGTTCCTTCCCGAGGACAAGCCACGCTATTTAATGGGAGTGGGAGAGCCTCAACAACTATGGGAAGCTGTGGAGAAGGGCATCGATATGTTCGATTGTGCTATGCCCACCAGGAATGCCCGCAACGGTCAGGTGTTCACCTCTCGAGGAAAAGTAGTAATTAAAAATGCCCAATACAAAGACGATTTTGCATCTCTCGACCCAGAATGTGGATGTTACACCTGTCGTCACTTTTCCCGAGCCTATCTCTGCCATCTTTTTCGAGCAGGGGAGATTTTGGCATTAAGATTAAACACTTTACATAATATGCATTTTATGGTAAAATTATTCAAACAAATTCGTCAGGCGATTGAACAGGATCGCTATAAGGAAGCAAAAAGAGAATTTTTAAAAAAGTGGCATAATGATAGTGAAAAAATTCACTAATTAATATAAACATGGAGGTATCTAATGGATCTTGTTTATGCTTTGGGTCAACGTCCAGGAGGAGCGGAAGGGGCTTCCAAAGGTAGTGCATTTGGAGGCTTATTGCCTCTAGTTCTAATCTTTTTTGTTTTCTATTTTCTTCTGATTCGTCCTCAACAGAGGAAAGTTAAAGAACACCAGAATCTTCTCAATGCCCTAAAGAAGGGAGATGAAATCATTACTTCTGGCGGAATTCACGGGATAGTAAGTGCAATCAAAGGCAATGTTGTGGATTTGAAGATTGCTGAAGGAGTAAAAGTGGTTATTTCCAAAAGTGCAATTGCCACAGTGGTCAAATTACCGGCCAGTCCCGAGCAAGGAAAAGAGGCAAAATGAGTAGAGTAACAATTGAAGAAGTTAAACAGCATCCTCGGGTGATTGCTTTCCTGGGAGCGGCAGACCAATATATGAGTGCAGTGGGTTACACTGAGCATGGGCAGCGTCACGCTAAGTTGGTTTCCAATATTGCTCATAATATCTTAACCCATTTAGAATATAATCAACGATTACCAGAGTTGGCTGCAATTGCTGGTTATCTCCACGACATGGGAAATATGATTGGTAGGACGCGCCATGAGCAGAGTGGAGCGTTGTTAGCTATTGAAATTTTGGAAAGCTTGAAGATAAATAGTGATGAAATTGCCTTGATTGCCGGGGCGATTGGTAATCATGAACAGGAGACCGGTGACCCCATCAATGCCATTGCTGCAGCCGTTATTTTAGCTGACAAGTCGGATGTTCATCAATCGAGAGTGCGTCCCAATCTAAAGATATTTGATATTCACGACCGTGTAAATTACGCATCGAAAAAGTCATTTCTGAGAGTAAACCACGCCAAGAAGATAATTACATTAGAACTCACCATTGATACCAAAGCTTCCCAGGTGATGGAGTACTTTGAGATATTTCTGACAAGAATGATAATGTGTCGGCGAGCAGCAAAATTTTTTGAATGCAATTTTGAACTGCTTATTAATAAAATTAAACTGCTTTAGGCGCTTTTCATATGTCAATAGGCATTTAGGAGATATTTATGCAGAAATCAATTCAGTGGAAAGCAATCCTTACAGCAATAATTGTTATATTGGCACTAGCATATTTATATCCGACATACCAATGGTATAGTAAATCTCCTGAGGAAAGGATAAAGCTGGAAGAGAGGAAAGATAAAATTCTGGGCAAAATCCTGAAGCTGGGCCTCGATTTAAGGGGAGGAATGCATCTGGTTTTGGAAGTTGATTTAAATAGACTTCCCCAAGGAACTTCCCCCGGCGATGCTATGGAAAGAGCCTTAGAGGTCATACGCAATCGTGTAGACCAATTCGGCGTGGCCGAACCATTAATTGCCCGTCAGGGAGATAAGTGGCTCGTTGTGGAATTACCTGGAGTGAAAGATCCCGAAAGAGCGATTGAACTTATTGGAAAGACGGCATTACTCGAGTTCAAATTGGTCAATGATGGAGTCAGAATAAGCGAGATATTAGATTCTGAAGGAAAAGTTGATCCCAGCAGGATTCCCCTTGGTTATGAAGTCCTGCCAGGGAAGGGAGAGACATTATTTTTAGTGAAAGAGGAGCCGGAAATTACTGGGGCAGCATTGACTAATGCCAAAGTAGAGATAGGTGGCCAGTATAATATGCCCTATGTAGCTATCGATTTCAATAAGGACGGTGCCAAAAAATTTGCCAGGATAACAGAAATCAACATTGAGAGAAACCTGTCTATTGTTCTTGACGGGCGAGTGCAATCAGCTCCTGTAATCAAGAGTAAGATCCCTGATGGCCATGCAATAATTGAAGGAAACTTCACCATGGAGGAAGCCAAGAACTTAGCTATTGTATTGAGGGCAGGTGCTTTGCCTGCACCAGTTAACATCATAGAGAATAGAACCGTAGGTCCCAGTCTGGGAAGAGATTCAGTTCGTGCTGGAGTAGTGGCCACGGGAATTGGTCTTATTTGCGTAATGCTCTTTATGGTAATCTACTACAAGTTATCTGGTTTGGTTGTCGACTTAGCACTCATCTTAAATTTGATTATACTTTTGGGAATGATGGCTTATTTTCGTGCAACTCTAACCTTGCCTGGCATCGCTGGCATCATCTTAATCATCGGTATGTCAGTAGATGCCAATGTTTTGATTTTTGAGAGGATCAGAGAAGAGTTAAGAGCGGGCAAAACGGTCAGAGTAGCAATTGATTCAGGATACCAGAAGGCATTCAGGACTATTCTCGATTCCAACCTGACTACATTGATAGCAGCAGCTTTCCTGTTTCAATTCGGCACGGGCCCGGTAAAAGGTTTTGCGGTCACGCTTTCTCTAGGCATATTAATTAGCATGTTTACCGCCTTAGTGGTTACACGTATGGTTTTCGATATGGTTTTAATGGGTAAAAAAGTAGAGAAACTAAGCATATAAAAGAATAGCGAAGCAAAGCTTCGCGTCAATGTAGGGGTTCGATTCATCGAACCCGCATCATCGGGCGCCATAAATGTCGCCCCTACATTCTTTGATTTTTGGCTAAAAAGACATGTCTTTAGAACTTTCTTTCAATTAATAAAGAGGAGAAAGGTATGCAATTTTTTGGTAAAACGAACTTCAAGTTTATTGAAAAGAGAAAGAAAGCTTTTATCCTTTCGGGACTTATGATTTTGGTCTCAGGGTATGCCATCTTTCACAAAGGAGTAAATTTGGGGATAGACTTTACTGGTGGCACACTCGTACAAATAAATTTCTCCCAGGAAATCGCCGTAGGAGGGATGAGAGAAACACTGTCGAGACACGAGCTATCCGGAGCTACCATTCAGAAATTTCCCAATACCAATGTACTGATCATTAGAGTAAAAAGTTTGGATGTCGGACCTTTAGAGATTGTTCAAAAGTTAACTTCCGTTTTCCAAGAAGAGTTTCCTCAAAATCAATTTACCATTGAGCGAAACGAGGTAGTAGGACCCGTGGTTGGTGAGTATCTTAAAAAACGTGGTATAAAGGCTTTCTTATTCGCCTTCTTGGGCATTATTATCTACGTCGCCTGGCGCTTTATAGGTGGTATCTGGGGCCTTGCTGGAGTAACAGCCTTAACTCACGATGTATTCATCACTTTTGGTATATTCACCATATTGGGAAAAGAGATTACTCTTCCCATTGTTGCTGCCCTCCTTACATTAGCTGGATATTCCATAAACGATACTATCGTGGTCTACGACAGGATAAGAGAGAATAT
Source organism: Clostridia bacterium (assembly GCA_030671905.1). Classification (GTDB taxonomy): domain Bacteria; phylum UBA6262; class WVXT01; order WVXT01; family WVXT01; genus WVXT01. The sequence continues at coordinate 12,061 of DAOVHK010000013.1, forward strand.
CAGGCTGCAATATAAAAAGCCTTTGATTGAGATAATAAACTCAAGCATTAATGAGACATTATCCCGCACTACGATGACTTCCCTGACCACTCTGTTGGTGGTCTTATCAATATTCATTCTGGGTGGTCCTGTTATTCACGATTTTTCTTTTGCAATTTTAATAGGGATATTTATCGGAACATATTCGTCTATATTTATAGCCAGTCCCCTCGTTTATGAGTGGAAGGTGAAAAAGAGTAGATAAAAACATGTAATGAGAGAGAAAATAATAGGCTTCTATCTAGCCTGCATAAATAACGAAAGGGGGAAAATCCATTCTCTTTTTCGTTCTTTATTTTTTATCTTATCTCGATTCTACTATTTAGCGATTAAGATTCGTTGGCTCATCTACAAACTGGGAGTCATCCCTAAAACCAGGATACCCTGTGCTGTAATTAGTGTGGGTAATATTACATGGGGTGGCACAGGAAAGACTCCCGCTGTAATTATGATAGCTAAACTACTCAAAGAAAAGGGAAAGAGAGTTACCGTTTTATCTCGAGGGTATGGAAGGAGGAAGGAAAAGGATAAAAAGAACAAGATATCGATAGTATCCAACGGAAAGAGGTTAATCCTCTCTTCCAGGGAGGCTGGGGATGAGCCTTATCTCCTTTCAAAAAATCTACCCGATGTTTCCGTAATTGTAGGAAAAAATAGAATAAACAGTGGAAAATATGCAATAGAGAGATTTGCTACTGAAGTCGTGGTTTTAGATGATGGTTTTCAATACTGGCCCTTGAACAGGGATATAGACATTGTAACCATAGATTGTTCAAATCCTTATGGTAATGGCTACTTAATTCCTCGTGGGTCTTTAAGAGAACCTGTCTCACACTTATCCAGGGCAGACATTTTTCTTTTGACCAGAGCAAATCTTGTTTCCCGGGATGATTTACACAGGATAATTGGCGATTTAGAAAGACTCAATCCTCACTCGACAATCCTGGAAAGCGTTCACCGGCCAAAATATCTACAAGGTTCTTTCTCTGGAAAGAAGAAAAATTTAGATTTTATTAAGGATAGAAGAGTAGTTGCTTTTTCCAGTATCGGCAATCCTTATTCCTTTGAGAAGACATTAGAAGGGTTGGGCGCAGAAATCGTCAAAATTTTCCAATTTCCTGACCACCACGATTATCAGCGAAATGACCTCCGGAAAATAGAAACCGCATGCAGAACTGACCTGGAGAAAAGAGAAGTAATCGTAGTTACCACTGAAAAGGATGGAGTGCGACTGGAGAGAATTATTTCTCCAGAAGCCGACAAGGTTTTCTGGGAAATTTGGATATTGAAAGTAGAACTGGAGATTGTTCGAGGCAAAGAGGAATGGCAAAGAAAAATAGAATCATATATCTGATTTTTATTCTTTTTCTCATTTTTTACAGTAGCTCAATAGATTGCTTGGCAAATTCTCTCTGGCGTAAAGTAGAGAATAAAGCTTTCCGAGTAGGAGAGAAGTTAACCTATATAGTTAAGTGGAAAGGGGTAGCCGGCGGGACTGCGGTAATGAGAGTAAAGAAGATTGTGAAAATTTCTGGCAGGGATGCTTATTATGTGACCCTTTCTACTCGTAGCTCGAGATTTTTCGATATCTTTTACAAAATTAGAGACTTTATAGAATCATATATTGATAAACAAGGTATATTTACCTGGAAGCAGAGAAAGAAATTGAGAGGAGGCAAGTATCGCTCTAATAAGGAGATAATTTACGACCAGGAAAAACATCAAGCTTTATATAAAGGGAAAAAGATTGATATTCCTGTTTATGTTCAGGATTCGCTATCCTCTATTTACTATTTAAGAACACAGGAACTCAACAAGGGAGACTCACTAATTATAGACGCTAATGATGACGGCAATAACTATTCAGTAGAAGTAAAAGTTATCGGGATTGAGAAAGTTACCACTCCTTCTGGTAAATATAAAGCACTCAAGACCGAAGTAGTATGGAAGAGCGAAGGAAAGGTTCACGCAGAGAGTTCCCAGATGTGGCTCAGCAATGACCAAAGGAAGATCCCGGTAAAAATAGAAAGGCAAAGCAAGATGGGAAAGATTACTATGCTTCTAAAGAAAGCGAAATTCTAAATGGAAAAACCTGTGAAAGGCAAACTTAAGAAATTCGATTTTTTCTGGACTTTTTACCAGATTCTTTTAGTTTTCTTCTTCTCTATCTTCTGGCCATTTTTTATTCGGAAAATAAGAAAAGGGCTGAAACAGAGATTGGGTTTTTTGAATGAAAGCATAAACAGAACAAGAAATGAAAACCTCATTTGGGCCCATGCCGCTTCCGTGGGCGAAGTGGTAGCCATGGGAAATTTAATAAGAGCCATTAAAAAGGAATGCCCTGATTACGATTTTGTTATTTCCACATTAACCACTACTGGTCAAACTATGGCTAGAAAAATAATTCCCGATGCCCGGGCATTCATTTACTTTCCTCTTGATTTCTCATGCATAGTGGGAAGAGTTCTCGATACCATCAAACCAAAACTGTTCATTATAACCGAAACAGAGCTCTGGCCGAATTTCATAAGGGAAGCAAAGAAAAGGACAATTCCCATAATGGTAGCTAACGGAAGGATTTCTACGGGCTCTTTTAGAAAGTATAAAATGGTTAAGTTCTTGATGAACAGAGTCCTGGAAAATATCGACCTATTTATTATGCAGAGCCGGATGGATGCAGAGCGGATTATCTCATTGGGAGCTAATTCCTCAACAGTCACTGTAACAGGGAATTTGAAGTTTGATGTAGGCACGGACATTTTTCTTCGCTCAGCAAATCCAAATTTACAAAGCAATAAATTAATTTTTGTTGCCGGTAGCACGCATAGGGGAGAAGAAGAGACAATCCTTGATGTTTATGGAGAAATTAAAAAGTCTTATCCTCAGATAGTTTTAATTCTTGCACCTCGCCATATGCAGAGAGTAAACGAAGTGGAAAAGTTGCTAAATAGCAGAAATTTTAAATTCACCAGAAGGTCAGAACTTTCTTCTCCATTTCAAGGTAACAGTCTAAATCAGGTTGTTCTCCTGGACACCATTGGCGAGCTCACTCATTTCTATGCTCTGGCAAAAATTGTCTTTGTAGGTGGAAGCCTGGTTCCTGTGGGAGGGCACAATATTCTCGAGCCGGCCAGTTTAGGAAAGGGGGTCCTCTTCGGTCCCTATATGGACAATTTTGAAGAAATAGCTCAATTTTTTATTTCCCGGGGAGCAGGAAGAGTAGTATCTAATAGAGAAGAGCTAGTTAACAGTATCCTTAAGTTATTATCAAATCCCGAAGAATTAGAAAGAATGGGAAAGACTGCTCTGGAAATAGTTAAGGCGCATAAGGGAGCTGCCGAAAAGAGTGCCATATTAGCAAAAAACCTACTCAAGAAAAATGGGGTCAACTCTATTTTATTTTTTCTGGGGAAAGGTGAAAAGGATTAAAATAAAATGAAGAGAAAGAAAAAGAAAAAAAGTAAATTCAAAAAGAGATTTGAAAAAAACGCATCCTGGGTTACATTCTTAATTATGCGCGTGTTGTTTACGGTTACGCCCGCAAAAGCATTTCCTTTTATTGCCCGCTACTTAGAGGTCATTTCTCGCCCGTTTACCAGGAAGCACCGAAAAATAGCTCTAGAAAACCTCACTTTGAATTTAGGAAAGGAAAAGAGCAAGGAAGAAATCGAATATATTTGTCGTGCTTGCTTGCTAGAAGTTACTCAGAGTTTTTGTGAATTGGTTTCGGCAACGAGTTCTCTTTTTGGGAATTCTTCACGCCTCGATCAATTTAAAGAACAGTTTGTCTTAGAGGGAGAAGAAAATTTGAAACAGGCACTATCCCGGGGGAAAGGAGTAATAGGACTTTGTGCACACTTTGGCAATTTTACACTGATGGGAACAGGACTTACTTCCCGGGGGTATCCATATGCATTGGTGGTGAGGCCAGCAGATGAGTCGAGAGTAGAAACATACTTCCAGAAATGGAGAGACCATTTGGGTTTCCATTCCATACCTGCCCGTCCCAGGTTGACAGCCGTACGTGGATCTTTCGGCGCTTTGCGTCAAAACAAGATACTCGCTCTATTTGCCGATCAAAACAAAGCAAAAGACGGAGTATTTGTCGATTTTTTTGGCCGTCCAGCAGGAACTGTTGTTGGACCTGCAGTCATGGCTTTAAAGACAGGTGCACCCATAGTTCCCATATTCAACGTGCGTCAGGGAGTGAATAAACATAAAGTTATTATCGGTCCACCGGTCGAATTTGAAATATCCGGTAATCAGGAGAAAGATGTTCTCACTATCACAGCTAAGATTACCAAAGTTATTGAAGAGTTTGTCCGGCAGTATCCCACACATTGGTGGTGGTTTCACAACAGGTGGAGAACTAAACCAAAGAAGGAGGAGGGAGTGGAAAAGCCAGAAGCTTCTACTCCATTCCTTTAAAAAACTAAGGAATTAAAAGATAGGAAAGGGATTGGGAAATGGCCAAGATTTTAGTTAAGGGTGTAAATTGGATTGGAGATTCACTGTTTATGACCCCAGCTTTAGCTGCTTTAAAAAAAGGATTCCCCAATTCCCATATAAGCCTTCTAATCAATCCCTGGGTGAGAGAAATATTTGACGGTAATCCTGATTTAGATGAAATCATTATTTATGATGAGAGAGGCAAGGAGAAGACCTTAAAGGGGAAGAATAGGTTTATTCAGTCCCTAAGGAATAGAAAGTTCGACATGGGCATAATTATGCAGACACGTTCCTATAAAGCTGCTTTTTTTGTCTATTTAAGTAGAATTCCAGAGCGAATCGGCTATAGTCATTCACTGAGAAATCTACTTCTAACCAGAAGAGTAGAGCTTCCTACGGCACCTCTCCACGATATAGATATGTTCCTAAATATCGTCCTTTCCCTGGGAGTAGCACCGGCGAGGAAGGAACCCTATTTGCCTTTCAGCCCAAAAGCTGACGATTGGGCCGACAGGTTTTTAGAAGAGAAGGGAGTTAACAAAGGAGAATTACTGATAGGTATCAATCCCGGAGCATTTAAGCAATCGAAAAGGTGGCCAGAGCCAAGATACGCCGAGCTATCCGATATACTGATTAAAGAATTCAAAGCAAAAGTTATCATTTTTCAGGGACCGGGTGAAGATGAAATTATAGAAAAAGTAGTAAGTTTAATGAAAGAAAAAGCCATAATAGCAAAGACAGGTATCAAAGAACTGTCTGCGCTTTCCCGGAAATGCAAGTTATTCGTGGGTAACGATACAGGCCCTATGCATGTGGCTGCTGCCAGCGGTACTCCGGTAATTGCTCTATTCGGCCCTGCAGACCCCCAACGCAGCCGCCCCTGGGGCAGGAACCATGTGGTAATAAAGAAAGACCTGCCGTGCAGTCCCTGTTCGAGGGTAGTTTGCAAAGAACCGACCTGTATGAAATCGATTACCGTGGAAGATGTCCTTCAGGCCGTTCAAAGCCAGCTTAAGAGAACTGAAAAGTCTAAAGGGGGAGCACTCGTCACTAACAGAGGTTAAGAAAAAGGTTGGACAAGAAAATTCCGCCACAATTTGAGAAAGTAATGATAGGTAGAACTACTATATTGGTAAAAGATAAATATAGAGACCAGATATTAAGTCAAAAAAAGGCTCTTTCCAGAAAGATAAAAGAAGAAGGAGAATTGTTTCCAGGGGTTAGTCTACTCAAGGGCAGGAACATAATTCCCTGTATTCCAATTAAAGGTTCCAATGAAAGGATGCTCGTAAAACGCTATGAACATGGAGGATTATTTCGTAAAGTAACAAGAGACATCTTCTTGGGAAATTCAAGACCATTTCGGGAACTGGCTATCCTGGAAGCAGCGTCCCAAAAAGGCATCCCTGTTCCCGAAGTCCTTGCTGCCAGAGTCGACAGGATTTTTGGTCCATTCTATAAAGGAGAGATAGCTTATAAAGAGATTCCTGATAGTGCCAATTTATTGGAATACCTGAAGGGGCTCAATGAGAGACCGCTAGAGGAAAAGATATCTCTAAAGAGAGAAATAATTAACTCCTTAGCCCAAATCATTAAGAAAATGCACGCCTCAGGAATATACCATGCAGATTTAAATGTTAAGAATGTATTGATTCAGAATACAGGAAAAGGAACTCGAGTTTATCTCGTTGATTTCGATTGCTCAAAGATTAAGAAGAACCTCACCCTGAGAGTGAGGATTAAGAATCTGGCTCGTTTTAATAGGTCTTGTGAAAAATGGAAAGCGCCGCTAACTACTACAGACAAACTCAGATTCTTCCTCTCCTATTTTAAAGGAAATAGATTAGTAGAAGCAAATCTCAGAAAATATATTCGCAGATGCTTACATTTCCATTGGGGACACAGGCTCTACTGGAGGCTTTTCGGGTAATGCCTTCATTCTGGTTCAGAAGGGCCATAAAAGAATATATTTGTAGGCACAATTTCAAATTGTGCAGAGCATAACAACGAAGATAGGGCGAAAAAAAAATAGATGAATAGACTTTCAGTAATTATCATTACTTGCAATGAAGAAGAAAATATTAAGCACTGTTTGGAAAGTGTAAAGTGGTCGGATGAGATTGTAATTGTAGACTCTTTCAGTAATGACAAGACTGTAGAGATTGCCAGAGAATACACTTCCCAAGTATTCCAGAACAAATGGACCGATTTTTCTCAACAAAAGAATTTAGCCTTAGAAAAAGCAGGCAGTGAGTGGATATTAAATATAGACGCTGATGAAAGGGTTACACCAGAATTGAAGAAAGAAATCCTCGCAGTTCTCAATTCCCAGTTCCAGTCCTTCGATGGTTATTATATACCCTTAAGAAATAACTATCTGGGGAGATGGATCAAACATTGTGGCTGGTATCCGGACTACCACTTACGGCTCTTTCGAAGAGGAAAGGAAAGATTTAACGAGCGTATCGTACATGAGTCAGTAGTAGTAGAAAGCAAGAAAGGTCATCTTAAATCTTGTTTAAACCACTATTCATATAAAGATTTATCTGACCATTTAAATAAAATTGATAAGTTCACTTCACTGGCTGCTGGAGAGATGTTTACCAATGGTAAGAGAGCGAGAGTTTTTGACCTACTACTTCGACCACTGGTTAAATTCATCAAGATGTACCTAATAAAAAGAGGTTATCTGGATGGGATTTATGGACTCATCGTTTCAATTATGGGTAGCTTCTCTGTGTTTGCGAAATATCTGAAACTTTGGGAACTCTCGAGGGGAAAATCCATTGAAAATAGCCGCTATACTTCCACATCTTGAAGTTTTTGGAGGAGTTAGAAGGTATATCGAGATAGGGAACAATTTTATAAAAAGAGGTCACTCCTTCAGA
>DAOVHK010000051.1 GCA_030671905.1 Clostridia bacterium
CGAGGGCAATCAGCTTGATGGCTATTGGCAAAGGAGATGTCCCGCCAGAGACCTGGTTCAAAATATACCGCACCTTTCCTAGAGAGCGGGCATGGCAGAATAAGATTCCCGAGGGTATAGTTAAGAAATATTTAGGCATAGATGTCTTTGAGGGTTATTACGAATATGACGGACTGAAGATAGTTCCCAGTTGGGGAGGGAGCATGTTCGAGGGGCTTATGCCCACTATGGTAATTAAAGAGGCGGAGCTGGGTAAGAAGAATCTCGGTTTGAATAATTCAAGGTATGTTGAAGCGCATATCAGATTTGCAAAGAAAAAGAAGTATCCGGTCTGGGGACTGTCCCCGTGCACGATTCCGGGGGAAGGTTATGACGCATACGGAGTAAAAGATATAGGGTTGAGAGGTTACGATGGGGGGGTTGTTACTCCACATGCCACCTTTCTGGCTCTGGAGCTTGTGCCCGAAAAGGCAATTGCCAATTTGAAAAAGTTTCTCCAGGTTTATCCTGATATATATGGAGAGTATGGGTTTTACGATTCAGTAAATGTTGAGACAGGGGAAATATCCAAGAAGTATCTATGTCTTGACCAGGCAATGGTACTGATTCCACTTAATAATTACCTTAACAAGGGAATAATCAGAAATAGGTTCCATAATGACGAGATTGGGAGGAGAGTAGAGTATCTGCTGGAGATAGAAGAATTCTATTGACTTTTCTATAGCAGCAAAGCGTGAGCTTTGCCTTTCGTTCAGCAGAGCTATCGCTCTGCAGCTACAATTTAAATTAAGATTGGGAAGAAATGAGAAATCGAAGTTTGCTTAAAAATTTTGCCATACTAATTTCGGTGAGCCTTCTTTTCTTATTTTATTTAGAGAGGAAGAGCCTGGCAAAAAAAGAAGAGGAGACTATTACTGTCTGGGCTATGGGTGCAGAAGGAATGAAGATTGCACAGATGGCGCGGAAATTTGAACAGGCTAATCCCGGAATTAGAGTTATTACCCAGGCTATTCCCTGGGAGGCAGCCCACGAAAAACTTATCACTTCTGTGGTGGGAGGGATTCCTCCCGATGTTTCCCAGCTGGGAACAACCTGGATGGCTGAATTTCAAGCTATGGGAGCCCTTGTTCCTCTTAATGAATTCATTTCTAGGTCAGAAGTTATCAATCAGGATAAATTCTTCCTCTCTTCCTGGGAGACAAACCTCATCAATGGAAGAGTCTATGGAATTCCCTGGTATGTGGATACAAGAGTTATATTCTATCGAAAGGACTTATTGAAAGAAGCCGGATTTGACCATCCTCCTCGCACCTGGGAAGAACTGGAGAGGATCGGAAAGGCTCTAGTTAAGGACAGAGATGGCGATGGCAAGATTGACCAGTATGGAATGGCGCTTCCGGTTAAAGACTGGAATATCCTGTCAATGTTCATCTGGGAAAATGGCGGTAACATTTTAACTCCCGACAATTCAAAGTCGGATGTGGAAAGCGAGGCAACACGAGAAGCTTTCGAGTTTTATCACCGGCTTTTCCAGGAGAATATTGTTCCCACTGCCGAGGCTGTAGATGTGGACCTATTCCATGCTTTCAGGACCGGGTTCTATCCAATCTTTATCTCCGGTCCCTGGATGATAGAACTCGTACGGAATGAATTGGGAAAAGAGTATGAGGGAAGATGGGATGTGGCAATGATGCCCAAGAAGAGGTTCCCCACATCATTTGTAGGAGGATGTAATTTAGTCGTTTTCAAAGGCTCAAAACATAAACAGGCTGCCTGGAAGTTTATTGAGTTTATGAGCCAACCAGAGATACAGGTAGAATGGTATAAAATCATTGCAGACCTTCCTGCAGTTAAATCTGCCTGGCAGGATCCCTTCTTCAATGATAAACCGATGGTGAGAGTTTTCGGGGAACAACTCAACTATACCAAGTCTCCTCCCAATATTCCAGAATGGGAACAGATTGCTGATGCTATGCAGAGGCGTATGGAAGAGTTAATCCTGGACAAGATGAACCTATTTCAAACATTGGGAACATTGACTAAGGACATTAATGAGATACTGGAAAAGAAAGAGAGAATAGCGAGCAAGGGAAAATTCTTCTTAAGTATTGGGGCAATTTTAGTGTTTATATGGGGACTTGCCTTCTTGTGGAAAAGGTATCACCGCAAGGTTAAGGAAATAGAAGTGCCAGAGGATGGGAGAATTTCTGGTGTTAAAAGAATCATCAGTTCGCTCAGAAAATATCATGTTCCCTACCTTTTCATTATTCCCTCCTTAACCATTCTTTTCGTCTTTCTTTTTCTTCCGGTTGTTGTCTCATTCATTACGAGTTTAACCGACTGGGATATCTATGGACTTGCCAACTGGAAGAAGATCTCATTTGTTGGATTTGAAAACTATCAGACACTTCTCCGGGATAAAATTTTCTGGAAATCCCTTTTTAATACATTTTACTTTGTAATAGTTGGTGTTCCTTTTGCCATTTCCCTTGCTCTTCTGATGGCTATTGTTCTGAATGAAGAATTTATTAGATTCAAATCTTTCTTCCGCACTTCCTATTTTGCACCAGTAGTAACGACACTGGTTGCTGTAGCTGTGGTCTGGCGATGGCTGTATAATCCCGACTATGGTTTAATCAACTGGGTTCTGCAAACAGTAGGTCTACCTCCTCAGAACTGGCTTGGTGATACAAAGTTGGCTATGCCCTCTTTGATTGTTATGGCAGCCTGGAAGAATTTTGGCTATAATATGGTTATTTTTCTGGCTGGTCTTCAGGCGATTCCCGATACTCTTTACGATGCAGCCAAAGTGGATGGTGCCAGTTACTGGCAGAGATTTCTTTACATTACCTTGCCTGGGTTAAGACCCACCACTTTCTTCGTTACCGTTACCACGATGATAGGGTTCTTTCAACTTTTTGGAGAGCCCTATGTAATGACCAAGGGAGGTCCGTTAAATTCCACAATCTCCGTTGTTCTCCATATGTATAACCAGGGCTTTAAGTTTTTCCGTATGGGTTATGCTTCTGCCATCGGCTATATACTCTTTGGTATTATTGTTGTTTTTACTATTTTGCAGATAAAACTCCAGAAGGCTGCCTATTAGGGAGTGTGAGTGATGAAAAGAGAACTGAACTTGGCAAAGATTCTTACATTGATTAGAAGAATATTTATTCATCTTCTCCTATTTTTAGGGCTTGCTATTACTCTGGCTCCTTTCATCTGGATGATTTCCACATCACTTAAATCTAGTGAGAGTGTATTTACATTTCCCCCTCAGTGGATTCCCAAGCATCCAACTATAGAGCAGTACCAGACACTATTTCGCGAGGTAAACTTTTTACAATTCTTCAAGAATAGCGTAATCGTTGCTTTTGGAATAACTCTATTTAGTCTCTTTTTGAACTCTCTCGGCGGGTTTGCCTTTGCCAAACATAAATTCCCGGGAAGAGAAAAGATATTTGCTCTACTTTTAGCCACTATGATGGTGCCAGGTCAGATAACGATGATACCTGTCTTTCTTATGTTAAAGACCGTTGGACTAATAAATAGTTACTGGGGACTGATAATTCCCGCAGGAGCAAGTGCCTTTGGAATATTTTTGATGAGGCAATTTATTACTACCATACCTACCGACCTAATTGAATCGGCGAGGATAGATGGTTGCTCTGAGTTCAGAATCTACTGGACCATTATCTTGCCTCTCTGTAAACCAGTCATCGCTGCCTTGGGAATCTTTACTTTCATGGGTTCCTGGAATGCTTTCCTCTGGCCATTAATTGTAATGATTAAAGAAAATATGTATACCTTACCTGTTGCCCTGGCTAACCTCAGTGGTCAACATGCAACAAAATTCGGTCTGCTTATGGCCGGGGCAGTGGTGGTGGTTATCCCTGTGCTTATTGTTTTCATTGTGGCACAGAGGTATGTGATTAAAGGAGTTGCCGTAACCGGATTAAAACAGTAGCCGCAGAGCGTTAGCTCTGCTTTATAAATGGTATGAACAGACAGGAAATTAAATTGGATGAGGGAAGGTTTGTTCTTGGGGACAAGCCTTTCTTTTTATATTCTGGAGAGGTCCACTACTTCAGAATCCCCAGAAAAGAGTGGAGAGACCGCTTAAGAAAGGCTAAGGCTACAGGACTTAATACAATCAGTTCTTATATTCCCTGGTGCTGGCATGAATTGAAAGAGGGGTCTTTCGATTTCATTGGAAAGACCCATCCAGAACGCAACTTATTGGACTTCATTAAACTTCTACAAGAGTTTGGTCTATATTTTTTTGCCAGGGTTGGACCAATAAGTAACGCAGAATTGGTTCACGAAGGACTACCCCATTGGCTTTTGAAGGCCCATCCTGAAGTCTATAGTGAGGGTGAAGGATTGAGTGACCTGCCCCATGTGACTCTTGTCTCCTACCTGAATCCCACATTTCAGAAGTATGTAAAGAGATGGTACGAGAAGATATTACCCATTATCGCCAAGCACCAGGTCACAAAAGGAGGGAATATCCTCCTCCTCCAGCTATGTAACGAGATAGGTATGGTCCACTGGGTAAACGAAACTGCGGATTATAGCCGAACTGCTACCAAACTATATCAGGATTTCCTGCGAAAAAGTTATGGTGAAATTAGTAGACTAAATAGAAATTACGGAACAGATTATAGAGAGTTCAGTCAAATTGAACAACTGGATGGTCGTGCAGATTCTGACTGGAAGCCCGCGTTCTGGGATTGGGCAAAATTCTATCGCTGGTATCACGCCACATACTATCAATCTTTAGCCCGCCATGCAGTAGACCATCAAATTATTCTTCCATTGGTAGCCAATATTCCACAATTTTACGATTTTGATGTTCGGGGCAGAGGAATCTATAGTCCCATGACCACCTCAATGTTCCGCGATTTTCCTCTCCATGTTCCTGAGGTGATATTTGGCGGAGCTTACCAGCCTCGTCGTTTGGATTACGATAACTTTCATGATATAGTACTCACTACAGAAGTAATGAAGATGGTCTCGTTTCCAGATGCGCCCACTATCTGTTGTGAACTTCAGACGGGAATGCTACGGGGTCGTCCCAAAATCCATTCTGCTGATGTAGAGTTGCTCTTGAAAGGTTCGATAAGTCAAGGGTTAAATGGAGTAAATTCTTATCTGTTTTGCGGAGGCACAAATCCGGAAGGATTAGGAGTCTTTGGCTCCTATCACGACTGGCAGGCACCCATTTCTCCAGAGGGAGAAGAGAGGCCGCACCTTGAGCCTCTAAAATCTTTCGGTAAGTTTATCAACACATTTGGAGAGAAGTTAGCATTGACTGAAAAGGAGTTCGATACTGTATTTGGATTCTATACTCCTTACTATGCTACAGAATACCTAAAAGGAAAATTTGCAGAAGAACTTGAGAAGAAGAGAGATCAACTCTTCTTTGACGGGGTGGCCAGGCTACTTCAGCTTGCTGGAATAAACTATTCCCTGAAGGATTTACAGAGAAGTTCTATCGAAAAGCTTCTTTCTCATCCCACTCTCTGGGTCTTCTGTCTCGATTTTATGGACGGCGAGACGCAGATGAAGTTAGTTCAGTATGTGGAAAGGGGAGGCAGACTTATTATCTTCCCCACACTACCTATAATGGACCTATCTTACTGGAAAAAAACCCTTTTACTGGATGGCCTGGGGATAGAGATTTCAGGAAAGACAAGAGAGAATCTGGTTAAGGTGAAAGGGAAGGAGATACTCGCACGAGGAGAGACAACGATTTTTCGTGTTAGTGAACGTTCGGATGCTATTGTTGCCAGAACCCTTGAAGGAAAACCTTGCGGATTATTGAAGAGGAAGGGAAAGGGTCGGGCTCTAATTCTTGGTTTTGGAATTTCTCATGTTTTCGATTACCACATTGACCTAATAAAAGATTTCGCCAGCCAGATGGGCATTAAGCCTTCTATTGCAGTGAAGTTAGGGGAGGTTATGGCAACGGTGAGGAGCACAGTGCGAGCCGTAAATAACAGCAGATATGGATTTCTCTTCCTTAACAATTATAAAGATGAACCCGAACATGTGAAAATATCACTGAGGATACCGGGAGAGAAAAGAATAACCAGTTTACCCGAGAGAGGGTTGCTATATGTTCCCCAGCGTTCCGCTTCGGTTCTACCGTTAAATGTTCCTTTATCAGAAAAGATTAAAATAAAATGGTCCACTGTGGAAATTTTGGAATATAAAGTTGGTAAACCAGTAACTTTATTAGTGCAAGGAGCAGGGGAAAGAGATGCGGAAATTGTGCTCTCCTGTAAGAGAGCAAAAATAGTAAGAATTGATGGAAAGAGAATTCCTTTCAATTATGTTGGTGGTTTATTAAAGATTCATTTTAAACCAAACGGCAAGCAACAAAAATTATCCATCCAATTGTAAAATTGTAGCTGCAGAGCGATAGCTCCGCGTTGAGGTGTGGATGTAATGGAAGAGAAAAAGTTCGAAAATCCATATGGGTATTTTACTTCTGATGGGAAGGAGTATGTGATTACCCGTCCGGACACTCCTCGTCCCTGGGTCAATGTAATCTGTCCTGGGGATTACGGATTGGTCGTCTCACAGGCGGGAAGTGGTTTCAGCTGGCGTAGTGATGTGAAGTTGAATATGGTTACTCGCTGGGAACAAGACCTGCTTAAGGACGATTGGGGAAAATATCTTTATTTAAGAGATAATGATTCAGGTGACTACTGGTCACTTGCCTGGAAGCCGGTATGCAAACAACCTGAAAGTTACCAGTGCCGTCACGGGATAGGCTATACCACAATTAATTCGCTTAATGACGAGATTTCCAGTAGCTTTACAATCTTTGTTCCCCCGGATGAGCCCCTTGAAATCTGGATGGTGAAGTTGAGAAACGAATCTTCCAGAAAGCGCTCCTTAAGCCTATTCAGCTATTTAGAATGGCGTCTGGGTGCAGTGACAGATAGTCATAGAGAATTTCACAAAATTTTTATTGAAACAGAATATATGAAAAAAGAAAGTGCTCTTCTGGCGAGGAAGCGTCTTTGGGAACTTGGAAATAGACAGGGACAGCAATGGAATATGGACTGGAAGTATCTTGCCTTCCATTCTTCCAGCATTAAACCCAACTCCTTTGTAGTCAATAGAGAATCTTTCCTGGGAAAGTATGGCTCTTTAGAAAATCCCGCCATTTTAAAGGAAGACTCCTCACGCCCAATACCTCTCACTAAAGGGGACTCCTATAAGTGGGTTGATCCCATTGCAAGTCTACAACTCAATATCCAGCTTGAAAGTTACCAGGAGAAGACAATCATCTTCACTATTGGTTGCGCCAAAAACAGAAAGGAAGCAACGTCTTTAATCAGGAAATATAGTAAGGTGGAGAATGGAGTGGAAGCCTTAGAGAAGACAAAAAGATTCTGGGAGAAATATCTAAAAAGCCCCTTGGTTCAGACACCGGATGAAGGGTTCAATTTTATGAACAATACCTGGTTCAAATATCAGGCTCTCTCGGCAAGGCTCTGGGGAAGAACAGGATACTATCAGTTGAGCGGAGCATATGGTTTCCGGGACCAACTTCAGGACAGTCAAATCTTTCTACCTTTTGAACCAGAGTCTACCAGGAAGCAGATTCTTCTCCATGCCCAACATCAGTTCAAAGATGGCACAGTCTACCATTGGTGGCATCCTCTTTCCGAAGAGGGAAGAGTTACCGGGAAAACCGATGACCTACTATGGCTTCCTTATGTAACAATCAATTACTTGAAAGAGACCGACGATTTTGCCATCCTTTCTCAAAAGATTCCCTATCTCCCTGAGCCTGGTGAAACGAGTAAGGTGAGACGTGAAACTGATACATTATACAATCATTGTAAAAGAGCAATAGAAAGAGTCTTCAAAAGGTTTAGTCCCAGAGGGCTTCCTCTTATTGGAGAAGGTGATTGGAATGACGGGATGTCTGCGGTGGGTTACAGATGGAAAGGGGAGAGTATCTGGCTGGCACATTTTCTTTATGGAATTTTGACAGATTTTGCTCAAGTGGCAAAAAGGAAAAGAGACAATAATCTTGCCACAAGGTATATCCAGAGAAGTGAAGTTTTAAAAGAAAAGATAAATAGGTATGGATGGGACGGGAGTTGGTATATTAGAGCTACAAAAGATAACGGCGCTCCTATAGGGAGCTCAAAGTGCAAAGAGGGAAAGATATTCCTCAATGCACAGACCTGGGCAATCATAAATGGTGTAGCTCCCCAAGAGAGAGCTAAAAAGGCGATGGACTCGGTGGAAAAAATGCTGGGAGCAAGATATGGACCGCTCATTTTCTATCCAGCCTACTCCCAGCCAGATGAAACCATAGGTTATCTCACTCGCTATGCGCCTGGCTTAAGAGAGAACGGAGGAGTATATACCCATGCAGCGGTTTGGGCAGTAATAGCAGAATGCATAATGAAAAGACAGAAGAAAGCATGGCAGTTCTATCTGGGGATATGTCCGGTCTATCGGGGACTTGATTCCAAGTTATACAAGGCTGAGCCCTACGTGACTCCAGGGAATATGGATGGTCCTGCTTCACCAAATTTTGGTCAGGCTGGCTGGACATGGTATACCGGTTCTGCTGCCTGGATGTGGAAAGTGGGGATAGAGTGGATTCTAGGAGTAAGAGCAACTTTTGACAGTTTAATTGTTGACCCCTGCATTCCTCGAGAATGGAAGGGATTTAAGATTGAGAGGAGATTTCGAGGAGCTACATACCAGATAGAGGTGGATAATAGTAAAGGTGTCTCTTATGGAGTAAGAGAAGTAATTGTCGATGGTAAGAAAGTAGAGAGAGGTAGAGAAACCCCTCCTTATGCAATCATTCCAATTTTTGGCGATGGAAAAACCCACAAGGTTGTAATCAAACTCGGTTAAAACAAAATTTTACAAAAATTTTACAATTCTTTTACAAATCTGTAATATTTTCCGGGTATACTTATGGCAAAAGGATATTCCGAAAAGGCAAACTCTGAGAGATCGGAGGGCGCAAAGCTCAGGGACCAACGCAGGGAAGGCATAAATCTTGTGCCTTCTATAGGTAGGTTTTCCTGTTTAGTCTGCCGAGCTGCCGATAACGCTTCTACAAACGCTATAGGTAGCTCGGCTTTTTTAATAGATGCATAAGATTGAATTAAATTTTTTACAGGGGGAGGTGATGAACAATATCAACAAATCTGTTTGTGTTTAAAAAATCTATTTGAAAAGGAGATGAAAAAAGATGAAAATGCGAACTATGTTAATTCTTACTTTGTTGTCAGTAGGTCTTTTACTGGCGGTAACAGGCATTGCTGGCGCTGGTGTTGTAGATACGAGCAGTGTTCCTGCCTCGGCCACGTTACAGGGAGTAAACACCGTGAGTGTACAGGCAGTAATATATGCTGGCGCTTCAACCG
>DAOVHK010000151.1 GCA_030671905.1 Clostridia bacterium
CAAATTCATCAGTGGGAAGTCCTTCTTCATTAGGCCAAGGCATGATATTTTCCTCCTTTTTCTATTTTGTTATTTTGTAAGGGCTACCCATTTCATCCCTTTCTCACTCCGAATACTCTCCGGGCAAAATTACCGACGAACTGTATTATTCTAAATCTCTCCTTCCCGCGTTAAAAATTTTAGAACCGAATAGGGAACGCTTGTTGAATTTGTTAACATTTCTTCTTCTAAGCCAGGGTATAGTCTATACTTATTTAGTGTAACTGTCAATATAAATAAAGCCGACGGACAGAGTCGAACTGTCGACCTACGGTTTACGAAACCGTTGCTCTACCAACTGAGCTACGTCGGCTTTCTCAAATTTCCTTTTTTGCTTTTATTTTTTGTTTAGCCAAATAGTAAAGTTTTCGTAGCCGGTAAAAAATCGCTATTCCCAGAATTGAACCAACGAATATCGAAGGGATAATTCTCCCTGCTCCTGCAGCGAATTCAAATAGATAATCAAAGATAAATGCCCAGGATATGGCACTGGTAACCATCGCTAAAACTACTACACAAATTACAATAATTGTGCGCATGCCAATCAATGTTCCGATAATTGAGCCAACCAATGAACCCGTAGAAAACAGAGGAATCCACACAAAAATTGCTATTCCCAAAGCACCCCATCTTTCTATTCTGGACTGGTGTTTCTCGGCGGCTCTTTGGGTCGAATTAAGGGCTTTTCCAATGAATCTTATCTTTATCAAATGTTCATAAAAATAGATAAACAGGGGATAAAGAATAAAAAGATAAGTCAGGTTAAAGATGACCGAGATAAAAATAACCCGGAATTTTGACAATCCCAATTCCAACCCAACAGAAATACTGACCCCTCTTCCACCAAGGAGGTCAGCAGCAATCACTGGAAATAAACCTTTCTTTATTTCAGGAATATAGGAGGCAAATATAATAAATAGAACTATCTCGGTTATTAGTAATGCACATCCAGCCAAAAAGATAAGTCCTTCCAGGCTTCTAAAAAAAGAGATGTCGTTGTTTTTTCCAGTAATCATTTTTTAACTTTCCGGGATTTTATTTCAAAAAATTATAGTAAATTGGCCTCATTTATGCAAGGGGGAAATAAAAAAAGTGCCAAGGCCCAGGATCGAACTGGGGACAACCCGGATTTTCAGTCCGGTGCTCTACCAACTGAGCTACCTTGGCACCTTCAATTTTAAGTAACACTCATGTTAACAAAATGGGAAAAAATTGTCAAACAAAAATTATTTTCTGCGTAGCCTCCACTTTTCCTTATCAATATTATGGTAAACACCTATTCTGCCTTCGGGAAAGACCTTCAAATTAACCGTGAACCATATCTCTTCCTCGGAAGGTATTTTTGTCCAGCTAAGCCTTGCTTCCCAACAGTGGAGGTCTCGATAGAGATGGATTCCTCGTTCCATAAGCTCACGACTATAGGTATCGTATCTGGTAGCTAGTCGAGCCTTCCATTTTCCGATAATCGGAAAATTAAACCCATTTACGACATCCAGGCGATGGGGATAGTTGGAAGTTCCCTGTAAATAGGTCAATCTGGCATTTATTGACCATTTTCTTGCTCCCGGACCAAATATCGCTTCAACCTGAAAATTGGATGTCTTTTCCCTGTTCAAGTCGTAGCTATGCTCCAAATAGAAATTCGTTAAACGAGAAGGAGTAAAATCGACCCGGGAAAAAATATCATCGAATCTAAGATTTTTCTCTTTAATAAAACTATATCCGGTGGATGAGGTAAATTCTAATAGCCGGAGAAGGCGAATCCTTCCCAAAATCGAAAGTTTATTGAGGGTCGTCTTCCTACCCTGTTCTTGCTGGAAACTATGCGTTAAATCTGTATCCAAAGACCTGGTAATCCGCGTCCGTAAGTTTGCTTTAGTGTGGTATATGTTCTTATATACATTTTTTCTATTCCAGTCCTCATCCTTATCCTGCCATGTTTCTTTAAAACCTACTTCTGTATCTACGCTCGCTCTGCGGGATAACCTCAGTTTATTTACCAGGTCAAAATAGATATCGCTCTGATTTAAACGATGACCTTCCTGAAATTCTCTGGTAACATAATCGTAAGGTTTAACATAGCGGTTGGTGTAATTCCCTCCTAATTTATAATAGAATGGCCCTTTGTTGATTCTGAGAAGTCTTGTGGCAAATGAGAGCCTGGGAGAATACGCCTGAATATTGACGAATCGTTGCCTCTGGTAATCCCATACATCTTTCCTTTCTCCAGCTATCTTTAAAGTATAGGTGGGTCTTGAGCGGGTAAGAGCAATATGAGATTTCAGTTCCTCTTTCATGGGAATCCAGTCTTCTTCATTATATACTCTATTAAAATTTTGATTGGACATATAGTCCAGCTTCGTCTGGAAATAGAAGTCGCTTCCTAAATTCTGCCAGTGTTCTACCTCTCCCCGCCATTTCTTTTCTTTAGTGTCTTTCTCTTTAATGTAATATCCGTACAAAAATCCTTTTATTTTATTGGGCAAATTGTAATCATATCTGCTTCCCCAACCAACTCCTTTTTTGGCCATATAATCGATGAGTAAAGTTCCATATGTCCTCTCGCTAAAGGCATATCCAAAATTTGCTTTAGCAAAAAATCCTTCCTCACCACTGGAGCCCAACTTCAATCCCCACCTAAATCTTCTCTCACGCAATGAATGCCAGTAGAAAGGGAAATAGAAAACGGGGATTTTACCTAAATACATCAGGACATTGTAAGCGTAAAATTTCTCTCCCAATAAGACACGAATCTTTCTTGCTTTAAACCGATAATGGGGAGAAGAGAGTTCGCAGGAAGTAATATAACCATTATGTAAAACAATTTCTTTATCGTTTATTCTCTCTATCTTCGGGCCGGAAAAGTACCAGGGGTCTATAAATGATGAAGCATTGTCTATAACTCCCCGTCCTGTTCTCAAATCGTAGATTATTTTACTGCCATAGATAGTAGTTTCCTTATCTTGAAGAATGATTTCGCCTTTTGCTTCCACTTTTTCCTCTTTCAGGTCGAAAATGGCTTCCTCGCATTCCACGACAACGTCTCTATCTTCTATTTTAACATTACCACGGGCTAAGACTTTATTTTCTTCTTTCCTATACTCAATGTAATCGGCTGAAAGAATAATCGGTTTATCCTGGAGGGAACCTAATTCAGAACTTCTCCCAACGACTACATAGGTACTGGTTGAACTTATATAGGAATCTTTCCCTTCAGGAAGGTAAGCACTGGCAGATTGACAAAATAAAAAAATAGCCACGAAGGCTATATAGGAAGGTAAGAACCTCTTTACACTTTTCACTTTCTATTTCTTCCTTGCAATGTCAATAAAGCTGCACCAATTACCCCCAGGTCTGCACCAAACTTTGTGTGAGTAAACTTTACTTTCTCAAAAGGAACCCTGAAAGTGCGCTTTCGGATTTCTTTTTTCATTGGTTGGAAAATTAATTCTTCAGCCTTGGCTACTCCCCCGCCAAAAACTATGACTTCAGGATTGAGAAGATTAATA
>DAOVHK010000087.1 GCA_030671905.1 Clostridia bacterium
ACGCTCATGGAGACCTTTCTCAGGCGATGAAAGAGTGGCGGATAGTTCTGAAACTGGATCCTGAACACAAAAAAGCTCGTCGCGCTGTCATCAAGCTGCAAGCGGGAATGGAACGCCGCAGAGGCAAAAAGTAATGGAAGACCTTAAGGATTTTTCTTGACAATGGCACTTGAATTTTGATAAACTGCAGAAAATTTAATAATAGGGGGGTCGCTGTTCCGACGAATAAGGAGGAACGGGTTAGCGACGCCTGCGAGATGGTGAGCAGGCCGGCCACCGACTGAAGCGAAGGGAGGTGGTGTAAGTGGCAGAAAAGTATAAAACATTGGGACTTTTGCGGAAGACTTTTAAAGTTTTGGCTTTTGTAGCCGGCGGGGCGGGTATTATCTTCTTCGTTATCATCCTTATTGCTGGAGGCACGCCCGAGACACCAAGAGCAACCAGTCTTCTCGCACTGGCATTGGGTGTTATCTATTTTCTCCTTCTTTACACTGTTTCTGAAGTATTACTCTTATTTTCAGATATTGAAGAGAATACGCGAAAGACAAGAGAACTCTTGGAACGGAAGTAGTCTTAGTGCTCGCCTGCCAGAGATTCTCAAGCGCCATGGGTAAGTCTGATTACTCTCTTTACGTCTTCGAATATCACATAAAAGGCAGGCACAATAAATAGAGTCAGGATTGTAGAAGCCGCTAGTCCCCCGATGACAGTAATGGCTAAGGGAGACCAGAGGCTGGAACTCTCGCTCCTATCCAACGCCATGGGAAGTAAGCCGAGGATGGTGGTGAGGGAAGTCATAAGAATTGGCCTTAATCTGTCTTTACCTGCTTTAAGTACAGCCTTTAAAGGCTCTTTCCTGAGAATTTCCCCTCCATTCAAATTGTTTCCCACAAGAGCGTCTTCTTCTTTTCTTTTAAGATGATTTATGCGGTCGACTAAAATAATTGCATTATTGACCGCTATCCCGCCGAGCATAATTAATCCAATGAAAACACCCATGGTGACCGGTTTATGAGTTATAAATAGGGCTAAGATAGCCCCGATGACTGCCATGGGAACGGTTACCATAATGATAAAGGGCTGAGAGTAAGATTCAAATAGAGAGGCAAGGACTATAAACACTAAAAGCACCATTACACAGATAGCGAACTTAAATTCCTTCTCGTTCTGGACCATTTCCTGGTAGTCTCCGGCGAACTCATAGTAGTAATCCTTGGGTGGTTTTATATGGGCTATGCTCTTCTTAATCCTTTGTACAGCAGTTCCCAGGGCCAGCCTTCCCCTGTGGGCACTGACCTGAATCATGCGGCTTTTGTCTTTTCGCCAGATTTCACTTGGCGAGAGAGCAAAGTTGAAATCTGCTACTTGTTCCAGATAGATTTGTGCTCCCGAAGGAGTGTCTAGAGTGAGTTTTCTTAAGTCCTCTAAATCTCTTCTGTGGCTCTCATCCAGCCGGGCAATGGTTTCTACCTGACGGGCTTTGTCGTGGAAATAGGTAGCCCTTAGACCTCTCATCTGGGCGTGAGTTATTTCGGCTATGTCCCTAACGCTTAAGCCAAAGTAGGCAGCCCTCTGTTTATCCACATTAAATCTCATTTCCGGTCTTCCCGGTTTATATCTTAACTTTACGTCTGCCAGCCCGGCCACAGTTCCCATGCTCTTTGCCAGGGAGATGGCTAAGTCCCTTAAAACATTATAGTCGTAACCGTAAATATCAAGGAAGACCTCACTGGCCGATTGGGGCTCTGAGAAATAGATAAAAGTATCGTAGATTTCACCTATCTTCCTTACATGGGGACGCAAGGTATCTATGATTTCCTGCACTGTGCGCACCCTTTCTGAGCGAGGCACAAGTGCAACATAGACTTTGGAGGACCAGCCTTCAACTCTTGCTGTAACAGTCTTAGTTACCCCCTTAATTTCGGGGATAGTGGTGAGCATGCTCTCTACTTCGGAGACCACCTGGTCGGAAATTTCAAGCTTGGCTCCCGAAGGAAGTTCTACAAAGATGGTGAACTCGCTCTGTTCAGTAGTTCCCATATAATCCTTTTCTAAGAAGTTTCTGTAGATTAACAGTGAAAGGAGAAAGAGAAAGACTAAACTGGCAATAGCAATATACCGCTTGCGCAGGGTAAAGGCGAGAGTCTTCCTGTAAAGATTATGTAACTTTGGAAAATTCAAGGAAAATTTTTTCTTCTGGCTTTGGGGAGAGGGAAGGTCCTCTTCTGGTCTGAGGTCTTGTTTATCTTCTCCGTAGACTTCATTAGAAAATTCTGATGGAGTTTTAGATTCTATATCCTCTTCTCCATAATTTTCCCTATCATCCCCCTTCCGTAAGAGACCGAAAATCTTACTGCCCCACCCTTTATGCACTAAGCCTTTTCTAACAGGATGAAGAGAAATTCTGGAAGAGAGAAGAGGAACCAGGGTGAGGGCAACAAATAGAGAAGCTACCAGAGAAAATGTTACAGTTAAAGCTAATCCACTATAGAGTATCTCCACCTGCTTGTTGATGAAAACAATCGGCAGGAACACAACCAGTGTGGTGATAGTTCCTGCCACAATCGGTAGAATAACCTCCCGGGTGGCTTTAACGGGAATCTCCTTTTGGCTTGCCTGGGATTCAATTCCTTCTGGAATTGATTGCTCATTTTCCCTTGCCAGTTTTGTTTTATGCTTAAAAATGTTCTCCAATACCACAATCGAATTATCCAGGAGCATGCCGATTCCCAGGGCAAGTCCGCTAAGAGTCATCACATTTAAAGTTATCTTCCGAAAGTACATTAAACTGAAGACGACCATTACTGAGATGGGGATTACTGCCACAATGACAAAGATATGTTTTATATCTTTAAGGAAAAGGAATAGAATTGCTCCGGCTAAGAAGGCGCCAAAGAGAAGAGAAGTCCAGACGGTTTTTATCGATTGTTTTATGAACACTGCCTGGTCGGATACAGTAACAATGTTTACTTCTCTGGGCAGGTTAAGTTTAATCTTTTCCAACTCTTTCTTAATTGCTTTGCTTATCCGTACGGTATTGGCTGTCGACTCTTTATGAATATAGAGTGCTGTTACCGGACGGGTGTTCAATCGAGCATAAGCTTCCGGCTCAAGGTAGGAATCTTTTACATCAGCGATATCTTCTAAGCGAATTATGGAACCCCTGGGAGTTACCATTATCCCCAACTTCTTTATCTCTTTTACATTTCTGAATTCTCCCATAGTTCTAACTAAATACCTGTATTTTCTCTTATCTATACTTCCTGTCAGGAGGTTGAGATTACTGAGATTTAGAGTTGCTATGACTTTTTTTATTGGCAGGTTGTAAGCTTGCAGGCGAGCCTGGTCAATTTCTACCAGAATCTTACGCTCTCTGCCACCGCGCACCTCTACATTTGCTACACCATTGATTCTACTAAGTTGTTCCTTCATCCTTTTTTCTACTATTTTGCGGAGCATCTCCGGGGTGTAGCCGGTTCCTGTGAGAGCCAGAATTATAATCGGGAAATCTGCTTCATCGTAGCGCTCAATTACTGGCTTCTCAATCTCTTCAGGCAATTTGTTTCTTATTTGTCCAATCTTTTCACGGACTTCTAAGGCAGCAAACTTCATATTAGTGCCCGGTTCAAAAGTGAGCATCACGGTTGAGGATTCTTTCTTGGAAGTGGATATAATGTGGTTTAAGTGTTTGACAGGACTCACTACCTCTTCCACGGGTCTGGTGACCAGAGATTCTATATCTTCAGGGGGCATTCCACCGCGCACGTTTATCTTGATGGTTACAATTCCGTAGCTTGCATTTGGCATAAGCTCAACTGATAGACGGGTTAATGAGATACCCCCTATTATAATGAGTCCCAGAAATACCATCAATATAGCTATTGGTCTTTTTACAGCAAATTCCGACAGTCCCATTGCCTTTCTCTCCTAACCGGTCGGGCACCATTTTATGGTGCCAATTGGTCGGGCACTCTTTAGAGTGCCGGAACGCGAAGCTTCGCTTCGCTACACCAATCTAATTAGTAAATCATTTTGTTATTGATGGTTAAAGTCTTGCCGGTGTTGGTATCTAAGATTTCGATTTCTGCAAAATCTCTGAAATTGTATCTTCGGAGCATTCTCCTTACAGTTTCCAGAGAAATGGGTAAGATATCTTCCTTGTTAAACTTCTTCTGTCGTCTTTTCTTCAGGTTCGCCAGTCCATTCCGCACTCCTTTCCAAACGAGGGAAAAGGCGTCGGCAGGCGGAGGGACGGTCCGTTCTGGTTGAGTATTATTCATCTCTCTTTTTTTAATTATATCCAAAGTAAATTTTAAAATTCCTCTTTCTAAATTTGGAACTTTGGGACTGAACTCGCCGTTCACAGCTACCACTTTAAAGTTTCCCTTCAAATGTTTATCTTCCTTAAATTTATCCTCTATTCTCCGGGAAATCTGTTTGGCTAAGAAGTCTGGCAAATGAACTTCTTCAATTGAAAACTCCCCGCTTTGGGGTCGCTCTTTCTTATCCTTAGATACTAAATCCGAAAGAAGAACCAAAGGGTCAACTCTCGTTTCGAAAAGCATCCTCTTCATATATTCCCCTCGAGAGATATCCCCTATCATAAATCTCTTGATGTCCTCTACGTATCTGGTAAGAACTAATTCAAAACCAGAAATCTTAGAATCTCTTGCCACTAAGGTTATGAATTCTAAATCTGCATTCGTAGAAAGGGCAACTCTCGATAGAACGTGTAGGACATTACCCAACTTTTCGAATGATTCCTCTGAGGGTTGCAAGGAACTGTCCAATAAGTTATCCACGGGCATATAGACTCCCAGGGTCTTGCCTGCCGTCTTCAACTTTACTTCGGTATTATACTCATCCCTGCACAGCTTTATAATGGAATCGGAAACTTTTGTCTTTGGATAAGTTGGTTTGCATCCAGAACTCATGAACATAAGAAGTATTAGAAATGGGAATATCCGTTTCATATTAAGCCCACTCATTTTGTAGGCACGGTTTCAACCGTGCTTCGCACAGATTAAATCTGTGCCTACAATGGCTTTGTACCGTCCCGATTCATCGGGGCTGTTACAGTCGCTTCCTGTTTTCCTTTCTGGTTATTTTTTCCGTACTCAGCAAAGATGGCTTCAATTTCATCATATTCCAACTCTTCTTTTTCCAGGAGTTCGGAAACGAAGCGCTCCATTATTGTCCATTCTTTTTTCAGGAGATTCTCCACTTCTTGGTAACATTTCTGGAGTATCTCCTGAGTTTCCTGGTTTAGCTTCTGTTTAAGCTCATTAGAAATCTGTGACTCGGGAATGACAGAGTAGTCTCCTAAATAGTCGTTACTTCCCATACCAAATTTCCAAACCATAGCATGGGCATGAGCCATTGCTTTCTTGAAGTCATCAGCCACGCCCGTGGTGGTAGTGCTAAACTTTAAGTTTTCAGCAACATATCCGCCCAGGCAAACCTTTATATTTGCCAGTGCCTGTTCCTTGTTGGTAGTAAATAGTTCCTCTCGTGGCTGGTGGAGCACAGCTCCCAGAGCTCCTCCCCGGGAAGCAATGGAAGCTTTAAACACATCATCAGTGGGATGGAGAATGTATAGGACTATCAGGTGCCCGGTCTCATGGTATGCTGTCATTTTTCTCTCCCTTTCGTTCAGTTTCCTCTTGTGTTTAATGCCCATATCGATTCTATCCATTGCTTGAGAGAGGTCTTCCCACTCCACGTTCTCCTTCGATTCCCGGGTGGCTATTAAAGCTGCCTCCTTGACTATGTTCTCAATATCTGCTGCGCTCTTATACACTGTGTTCCTTGCTAAACGAGAAATATCGATAGAAGGGTCGTGTTCGACTTTTTCTAAATAGTGGTGAAAGAGCTCCTCCCTCCCTTCCAGGCCAGGCCTGTCAATGTATATCTTCCGATCGAACCTGCCCGGTCTAAGTAATGCCTTATCTAAGATGCTTTCAGGAGCATTTGTTGCTCCAATGATAATTATATTTTCCTCCCTCTCTTTCAAACCATCCATTTCCACCAGGAGCTGATTTTGAGTGGTATTAGTCTCTCC
>DAOVHK010000171.1 GCA_030671905.1 Clostridia bacterium
AAAGATACTGTCAAAGTGGAGAAGGCTCCTTACCAGATTGAAATTAAGTTAGAAGACATTGTTAGTCCATCTATAGAGGAAACGGAAGCTCTTATGGAGGGAGGGCTGGAAATTCTAAGGCAGGAGGATTTGCAACAATTTACCCGCTTAAATAGCAAACAGGTGATTAGACCCTCGCTGCCTTCCCTTCCAGAACCTCCTCTGGTAACTTTCCATCCCCGGCGTTCCAATATTAAAATTAAGAGATGGAAACTGACAATTTCCGATGAGAAAGGAAGTATCATAAGAACTCTCCATGATAAAGGGAGTCCTCCACGGACTATTGAATGGGATGGTCAGGATGAAAGAGGAAAAGTAATAAGGGTAGGAACTCTCTATTCCTATAATTTTGTGGGTA
The DNA here is from genome assembly GCA_030671905.1 of Clostridia bacterium. Classification (GTDB taxonomy): domain Bacteria; phylum UBA6262; class WVXT01; order WVXT01; family WVXT01; genus WVXT01. Next base: position 398 of record DAOVHK010000171.1, read on the forward strand.
TAGACCAGGATGGCAAACCCCATACTACCAGTGGAAAACCGTTTCAGCTATGGGCATTGAAATATGATGAGAGAGACAGTGTGAACATTGAGGTAGCCAATAGAGTGCTTTACACTTCAGAGAGGGACGAATTTTCCGAAGACGGCAAACTGATTATGGAAAAGGCTATAGATTTTTTACGTCAATATTCAAGGTATCCCTTTAGAATAGAGATTTATACTGATGAAAACCCTGCGGTCTGGGAAAAAGCTAAAGCCTTGCTTTCTAACCATATTTCTGGAAGCCTGATTCTCTTGCCGGAAGACTTAAGGATAAATGTAAAAAGAAAAGATGTTCGGGGGTTGACCACCTGTTTTATCATTCAGACTAGATGAGAGCAGCATTTACTTAGGGTCACTCGAGGTGTTCCCCAGCCTCGAGTGACTATGTTTATAAATAATCGCTCCGTATTTCCTGCGGAGCGATTATTTTCTATACATCGGTTTTGATAGTGTTGACAAGATAACTAAAAAGTGTTAGAATTAAAACTAATTTTTTCCTGTAGGGCGCCGGTCGCGACGAATAAGGAGCGACGACCGAGCGAAGCGAGGGAAAGGCGCGGGCGGAAGACGCTTGAGCGCCCCGGGGAGAATAGCATAAGGCACCATGCAGTTCATCCCGTGAAACTAAACTATTACTTGTTAGATTATAATTCTTATTTGAGGTAAATTATGCCCAGAGAAAAAATTCTAATTATCGATGATGAGCAGGACCTGGTTAGGTTGGTGAAAGAGATTCTGGAATTAGAGAATTTCCAGGTGAGTTGTGCTTATGATGGTGAGGAGGGATTAAGAAAAGCAACTAGTGAAGTTCCAGATCTAATTCTTTTAGATATTAAGATGCCTGGCATCAATGGCTTCCAGGTATTAGAGAGGTTGAAAATAGATGAGGCGACTTCACTCATTCCAGTGGTAATGCTCACTACGAGCGTCCTCAGGCAAGACCGCGATAAAGCGTTCGACCTGGGTGCAGTGGACTACGTGATTAAGTCATTAGAGGGTTTTGAACTGGGGGAGCGAATCCATAAGATATTGAAAGGTCGCTTTAAAGATAAGGATAACGCGGGTAGATAAAAGAAAGGTGTTGAAGATTAGCATTATACGGTTGTACACCAGAGAGAGGAGTATAAGAAAGATAAAAGGCAAATGAAAAAGAAAATCTTAGTTGTCGATGATGATCCGGAAGCAGTTGAACTCCTGAAAGAAATCTTGACCGCACAGAATTTCAGAGTTATCTCCGCTAGAAATGGTGATGAAGCAATAAAGAAAGTGCGAGAAGAAAAACCAGACACCGTCGTATTAGATGTGGTGCTTCCCGGCTTGAATGGTTTTGACGTGTGTCGGGTTTTGAAACAGGATAAGATGACCCATTCTATTCCTATCATAATGTTAAGTGGCAAGGCTATGGAAACCAGAGACAAAGTTACTGGATTCGAAGCAGGAGCTGACGATTATTTAACTAAACCCTTCGAAGCTAAAGAGCTGGTTGCCCGCATAAGAGCTTTATTAAGGCGCTATGAGCTTTCTGAAGACTTTGAGGAGGTCGTAGAAAAGGAAGGGATTTCTCTTGATGTTACCAGAGCTACAGTGCGGGTGAAAGGAAAACTCGTGAACCTGAGACCAAAAGAATTCGATTTACTCTACCTGTTGATGAAGAAGGCAGGTCGTGTTTTGAATCGCTCATATTTATTGATAAGTATATGGGGTTATGAGTATTTTGGTGCTACCAGAACAGTGGATGTGCATATAAGGAGACTCAGGGAAAAATTGGGAGAAGAGGCTGCAAAAAAGATAAAAACTGTAGAAGGAAAGGGATATATGTTTGTGGAAGGGGAGTAAAAAGTTAACATAGATTTAACATTTTTGTAACACTGTTGTAATAAGTCCGTGGTAAAATATATTCTGGAGCATTGGAATTTCAAGATTGTGCATCCCGATTTTCAATCGGGACCCGCAATGACAAAGGTTCTATAATGAAAGAGAAAATTCTTTTTGTTGACGATGATCCAGACATTGTTAGGCTGGTAAAGGAAACTCTCCTCGATGAAGGGTTCGATTTTGTTTCTGCTGAGGACGGCGAAGGTGGCATAAAGGAGGCTCAAACGTCCCATCCTGACCTAATTATTCTGGACATGCAGCTTCCGGACATAGACGGGTTTGAGATTTGTCGGAGACTAAAAGCCGATGAAGCGTGCAAAGACATACCTATAATAATGTTGACAGGAAGGTTCAAGAATACTTCTGATAAAGTTGACGGACTAGAGGGCGGGGCGGATGATTATGTGCTAAAACCCTTTGAGACTGAGGAACTATTGGCACGAATACGGGCAGTGCTTCGGGAGTACCAACATTTTGGTCCCAAACACCTGGTGAAAGACCATCTGGACGAGTTAAGACGGAAGAAAAAGGATTAATCCTCGGGAGGCAGAATGCGTC
>DAOVHK010000129.1 GCA_030671905.1 Clostridia bacterium
AAAGAAAAGGGAGTCAAGTTTATTCGCCTCTGGTTTACAGACATTCTTGGACAGTTGAAGAGCGTGGCAATTACAGAGAGAGAATTATCCAGAGCATTAGAGGGTGGCATGGGTTTCGATGGGTCTTCAATTGAAGGCTTCGCCAGAATTTTTGAGAGCGACCTTGTAGCTCTGCCCGACCCCTCAACATTCCAGATTCTCCCTGTAGAGCTTTCTTCAGAACGCTCAGAAACTCAAGGAGGAAAGACAAGAAGTACTGGGGAACAGGGTGCTGTAGGTAGAATGTTCTGTGATATACTGAATCCCGATGGTTCTCCATATGAAGGAGATCCCCGTTATATTCTGAAGAAGAACCTGGAGAAGGCAAAAAAGATGGGCTATACTTATTACGTAGGTCCGGAAGTTGAGTATTTCTATTTTAAGAGTGATAAAGGCACAGAAGTCCTTGATGTAGGGGGCTATTTCGACCTATTGCCTCTGGATATGGCTCACGATTTACGGAGAGAGACCGTGCTTTATCTGGAGAAGATGGGGATTCCTGTAGAATATAGTCATCATGAAGTAGCACCTTCTCAGCATGAGATAGACTTACGCTTCGCTGATGCCCTGACTATGGCGGACAATGTCCAGACATATAAGGTTATTGTTAAGGAGGTGGCCTTGAGGAGGGGGGTCTATGCCACATTTATGCCCAAGCCTCTCTTTGGCCAGAATGGTTCGGGGATGCATACGCATCAATCGTTATTCAAAGGTAGTAAAAATGCTTTGTTCGATGCACGGGATAAGTATAACCTTTCCAAAGAGGGTAAGGCGTTTATTGCCGGTCTCCTTTTTCACGCTCAAGAGATTACTTCAGTTTGCAACCAGTGGGTCAACTCTTATAAGAGGTTGGTTCCAGGATATGAAGCGCCCGTTTATATCTGTTGGGGACAGAGGAACCGTTCAGCACTGGTACGCGTTCCCATGTATAAGCCGGGAGAGGAGATATCCACTCGTGCAGAGCTGAGGAGTCCCGACCCTGCCTGTAATCCTTATTTAGGTTTTGCAGTAATGTTGGCGGCTGGTCTGGAAGGGATAGAAAGAGGATATGAATTACCGGAGCCAATAGAAAAAGATATCTTTCTCTTGAGTGACGAGGAGAAAGAGGCTCAGGGGATAAAAGTGCTCCCGGGGAGTCTGATCGAAGCAATCCAGATTACTGAAAAGAGCCAGCTTGTTAAGAAGACTCTGGGCGAACATATCTTCAGTAAATTCATCGATAATAAGAAGATTGAGTGGAACCGTTATCGCACTCAGGTTACAGACTACGAACTGCAGAAATATCTCCCCATATTGTAATCAGTTGACACTCTCCTTCCCCTCAGAGAGGGGCGTGGTATTGCTCAAGAGTTGAAGAAACAAGTTCCTGGAGTTAAGGAAGTAAAGGCAATTTAAGCAAACTATATCACTAATAACACAATCTCTTTAACCCCGCTCCGGCGGGGCGATTTTTTATGAATTGTAGCTGCAGATCGGGAATGCAGGAATTCGATCCATGATTTTTGCAATGAAGTCACTGATTATAGTCTTTCTTTTTCTCACTCTCAATTTTCGAGTGTGGGCTTTTGAGATCCGTCTTTCTACCACTGTCCCCACCCAGGGCGATACTCTGGCCGTAGAAGTTAAAGGGGTAGAGAGAGGGAGTAAATATTCCTGCTGGTTTAATGCCCGGGAGTATCCCGTATATCCTATAGAAGGAGGTTCTCTTAGGGCATTGATTGGACTGCCATATAATTTCGTTCCTGGCAGGTATGCTGTTCTAATTGCGGAAAAGGGAAGGGGAAGAAAGAAAAGGAAAAAGTATGAACTCCTGACTGTAAACAGAAAAGTTTTTCCTGTATCATATATTACTTTCACTGCAGAAAAGAGGAAATTGATTGCTTCACCTCTGAATAAACGGGAAAGAGATTTGATTTCTACTGCCTTAAAAATTGAGAAGAAGAAACAGCATTGGGAAGGGAAATTCATTCTGCCAGTCCAGGGAAAGATTGTGGGAAAATATGGTGTTAAGAGAATAGCTGGCAAAGAGTTTCTGTGGAGCCACAAAGGAGTCGATTTAAAGGTTCCTCAGGGCACCCCGGTTCAAGCAGCCAATAGTGGTGAGGTTATTCTGGCGGAGGAGGGTTTCTATCTTCACGGAAAGACGGTAACGATTGATCACGGTCAAGGCATAACCACAATCTATCTCCATTTAAAGTCTATTAATGTTAGAAAAGGAAATAAAGTTACCAAAGGACAGATAATTGGCAGGGTGGGAGAGACTGGTCTTGCTACAGGTCCCCATCTTCATTGGGGATTATATGTCCATGGTGTTCCTGTCGACCCTCTCCCCTGGGTAGAAAGAGAATACTGAGGGTTGCATTGGCCTGCCATTGCCGTCATAATTACGGTTTTCTTTATTATGAAGAATAATCGCTAACCTCCTTTTTCAATTTCCACAGAGAAAGATTCTCCCTCCACAAGAAGAAGAGACCAATGCTTACCAGTAGACTAAACTGAAGGAAATGTAGAAGCACGGCATAGCTTAAGGCGAGACTCTTATCAATTGCAAAAAGGGCAAGCGCAGTGATGCAGAAATATTCATACACCCCAATAAAAGCTGGAGAGGAGGGAACCATTAAGCCCAGCGCTACTATCACCAATGTAAGGTACGCTTGGGGATAAGATAGGGATAAATTGAGTGCTTTTGCTCCCAGATAGAATGTTGTCCCTTCAAAAGCCCACACCAGGAGAGAGAGAGAAGAAATGATCAGTATTTCCTTCCGTTGACGCAACACATTTAGTCCCTCAATGAAGGAGTTTGTTAAGTTAAGTATTTTATTCAAAACAGGTTCTTTAAGGAAGCCAAACAGTTTTTTAATGACTTTGCCAGTTAGCTCTTTGGAACGCATCATTATGTAAAGAAGAATTAGCACACCTAAGAATAGAACACAGGCGACATAAATCATCTTTTTCAGCCAATGAGGGAAAGAGTGTTGTAGAGAGGAACCGCTTCCCAGAAAAAAAGATGTAACCAATAAAAGAATGACCAAGGCGAGTCCATCAAAGACTCTCTCTATGACAATTGTAGCCAGCGAAGAACTCTTGCTAATATTCTCCTTCTTTCCATTTACATAGGCACGGATCAGTTCTCCAACCCTAAGTGGCAAAAGACAATTTGCCATAAATCCAATAAAAATTGTTGAGACTAAGTTTAATATTTTGCATTTTTTTATGGGCAAGAGAAGGTATTTCCATCTTATTCCCCGCATCCAGAATGCAAACATAAAGGAAATTACTGTTGGGAATAACCAGTAGTAATTAGCCATTTTCAATGCCCTTTTACTTTCTTCTACATCAAATTTCCGAAAGGCGAGATAGAGAAAGAAAATGCTAATTAATATTCCAATAACAATCATCCACTTAGATCTTTTCATAAAAAAGTACCTGGCACCTTTTTATTATGTCCAAAAAGAAGTGCCGGAGGTCGGATTCGAACCGACATGAGCTTTAGGCCCATGGGTTTTTGAGACCCACATGTCTACCAATTTCATCACTCCGGCAAAATTTTTATAAGGATAAAAAATTTTCTGAAAATTTATTTTATAATATAAACTATAAATTGTCAAGGCAATTAGAAAAAGTTTGACTTTACACGATTTGTTAAGTATAATTGAAAACACGAAAAAATTGATGGGAGGAAATTTTATGGAGGAAACAGAAGCTCAGAAATTCTGGGAAAAGGCGGAAAAACAACTCAAAGGACTAAGTGCCGGGGCGGTGAAAATTGCTAAGGGCTTGCAACAAGAAGCCGTCTATGGCGTAAAGATTAGTAAGCTAAAGGTTGAGGAAATGGGACTGGAAAGTAAAAGGGCAAAACTTTTCCAGGAAATAGGGAATGAGACTTTTAAGTTGGTTAAGACGAACAAGCTCAAAAACAGTAAAATTTCTAAGTTGTGCGCCCAGATAGATAGAATAAATAGAGAGATTAAAAAGAAAAAGGCTAGCTCCTCCTCGTTAAAAAAGAAGATATCCGAAGGTATTAAGAAACTGAAATGAAAAGCTCAGTAAAGTGAGCGT
>DAOVHK010000159.1 GCA_030671905.1 Clostridia bacterium
GGGCAGTCCTTTTTAATTTTATTCAGCCTGGAATAAACAACAGCCGAGACTCCATTTTCTCTCGCCTTTTTTAAGAAACAATCCCAATCTGTGCTCTCTCTTTGTATTTCAATTATTTTATTTCTATTCTTTCGGCCAATATCTTTCCGACAGCAGTAGAGCAACAGTCGGTCTTCCTCTTTCCAGCTCAATTATCTTTTCCCCTTAAATTGATTTCTCATTTTTCCTTACTAACAAATATTTTCCTTTTCTCAGGATTGAATACACCCTTTATATAATTGGAGAAGTACTTCTGCATATAGTATCTATGATTTTTCCTATTCCCCTTTTGAAATTAAGTTCAATCCCCCATTTCTCAACTCCTATTACTTTCCCAATAACATCTTCAGGAAAGACCGTGCTCGATTCAAACCAAGTATCTCCCTTGACCAATAAGATTTCCTTTCCGTTCTTGATCAATTTTCTTACCATTCTGTGGGCAACCACCCTTTCCCCAGAAATATAAACAACAATATCACCCGCAATTATGTCTTTTACAATTGCTGGCCCGATGAGGACAATATTACTAATCAAAGGAAACATACTTCTTCCTAAAGTTGGAACTCGAACACAATACCCTCTTTTCAATATTTCTTTGGCGAGGGGCAACGATCTAACCGTTTCGTTTTTTATCATGATTATCCATTTCTTCTTTACAAATACTTTGTCTGAGTTTTCAAATACTTTTCACAAGATCCAGCACTCTTTTATCCGGAATAAAATCCAGCACATAGCAGGGAATCTTTTGAGCAAGTTCCGCACAAAAATTCAAGGTAAATTCCATCCCTTTCTTATCCCAGAAGGGGAGGAAGGAGCAAACGATTAGACGAGTGGCTGCCTTAATCGGGTCTATCTTTTTGACTTTGTTCTTCCTGGCATGTTGAAGGAAGAATATTTTCTCTAAAGGAGCCTCTTCGGGCGAACAGACTTTCGAATCTCCGTGCCAGGGTGTTCCAAAGACGAAGAAGCGACCATCAATTTTACGAATAATTATGCGGTCATCATTCAAGACAATAACATCTTCTTCGCTTTTGAATAAATTAGCCACGGTGCTCTTTCCCGTACCAGAAGTTCCAACAAAGGGAATTCCTTGGCCACTATCGCTAATTCCGCAGGCATGAGCTAGTATGCCATGATTCCGAGAAAGAAGGTTGATTGTTATAATCTCATCTAAAGGATATTGAAAGGGGACTGAATCTTGGCTATTTGTGTAGATATCGCCGGCATTGAAATCTGGCTCTATACTAATCAATAGATTGGGAGAACCTACATTTAAAGGTCTATCCTTAAAGATGTATCTATTACGGCTCTTATAGCAGCTCCAGAGGACATTAGTATTGAAGATTTTCTCTTCCAAGGGAAATTCCGGAATTTTCCCGTAATGAAGTTCTAAGACTAGAGTCGGCGGGCCTTTATTGAGGAGAAAATCATGATACACTTCTGGGATTTGACCTCTACTAGATGAGAAAGATATGATTAAATCTCCAATTCCTATTTGCAATCACTTCCCCTTATGCATTATGAACCTGAGACTTTATGCTGGCAGAGATTCTCCCTACACTTATTACTTCCACCTGCCGCATCCATCGTAACTTTACAAGCAGTTAAGACTGCTTCTTCTGGGGCAAGCCTCACCTTTTTAACTTTTGGTTTCTGATATTTTTTCTTCATTTTTTTCCTCCCTTTTATTATTTTATTTTAAACCAAAGGCCTCTTTTCTTAAATAAGCAACCTTGCAGATATATTCAATAGGAGCCTCAGGACTACCAGTCTCCAGCTCTGCCCAGGCTGGACAATGTGCGCAGAGAGGTCGGTTTCTACAACTATCGCACTGACTCTGTCCCTTCTTTGGCAAAGACTTTATCTCAGGAATAAATTTCTTCCATCCATGATGAAATAACCCCTCCCGTAGGTTAAAAAATGGCTTGGTGACCATTAGACATATTTGTAGGTGTCCATATGGATTAATACTGAATGAGTCTACTCCTGCACCGCAATTGTAAAGAAAATTTGTAGTTAAGGAATTCTCAAATTCCTGGTATGATTTTTTTAACTCTAAAACACGACGTTCATCCTCCAAATCCAGCTTTACCACCTCTTCTGGTGAAAGCCTCACTTTACAAGGTCTCAAGCTACCATCAAGCCTTGGATTAATAAAGGGATCAAAGCGGAACTTTAAACCAAAACTTTCGCAAAAACTCTTCATTGCCCTAAATTCAGCATAGTTCATCCTCATCACCATAGCCCTAAGTCGAAGTGGAAGCTTCCATTCAAGCAAGAGATTTATTCCCTTGAGGCAGCGTAAGAAAGAACCAGGAACACGGGTAATCTTTTCGTAGGTTTTTTGGGTTGCTCCGTAAATGGTGATTTCAACCAAGAATGGCGGATAATCTCTTAAAAAATCAGCTGTCTCTTGAGTGATTAAAGTTCCATTGGTAAAGAGCGTAATAAGTATACCCTTTCTTTTGGCATAGGCATAAATCTCTTTAAAATCTTCTCTAAGTAGAGGTTCGCCACCGGTAAGAAGAAGCCAGAGGCATCCTTTTTCAGCGATTTCATCAAGGATACGAAAAACCTCTTTAGTAGTCAGCTCTCTCTTTTGGGCTTTTCTATCATTAACTGAGAGGTTACAGTAACAGTGGACACATTTCAGGTTACAGCGAAAGGTAAGCTCTATTGTTCCATCGACAGGAATTCGTTCTGCTAGTACCTGACTATGGACACGCTTACTAAATTCACTATAGCCAATCTCAGGTATATGAGGGCATTCCATAGCTTACTCTTCAATTATAGCTTCAATTCCCTCCAATTGCTTTAAATACTCTATTAGGTCTTTTTCTGCTTGTTGAAGAGTGACTTCAAACTCCTCAACTATCTTATCTTTTATTTCTCTGACTTTCATTTTCCCGTCAATGAGTTCCCAAATACGGGCAGCTACCTCGTTCAGGGTGCTGATACTCTCCAGATCACCAACATTTTGCCTGATTGGAACCAGAATAAATTCATCAGCTATCTTTCTGAATACAATTGAGTCGCTTTTTTTATAAACTTTATCGAGGAAACTCATTAAGTGATGCTCCCTTTTCACCAGTTTTCTACTATTATCAGGAAAAAATCAGAAAAAGTCAACTCCAAGAGTCCCAAGTGGGATCAGGTCTTGTTTTTTGCCTGTCTCAAAAATCTCACACAAACGCATTAAAATTTCATTGCAAGGATGAAAGTGACACA
>DAOVHK010000008.1 GCA_030671905.1 Clostridia bacterium
AAGAGTGCCCAGAGGTTAGCATTCCATATATTGAAGAGTTCCCGGGCAGAGGCTAATGAATTAGCTCAAGCTATTCTCGCAGCAAAGGAGAATATGAAAAGCTGTTCTGTTTGTGGCAATATCACTGATAGCGACCCTTGTTTGATATGTGATGATTCTACCAGAGATGGAAGTACCATCTGCGTCGTAGAACAGCCGCAGGACATCTTCATTTTTGAAAAGATGGGAGAGTATAAAGGAACGTACCATGTGCTTATGGGTGCACTTTCTCCCCTTGATGGAGTTGGTCCTGACGATTTAAAGATAAAGGAACTGGTCACAAGAATTGAACAGGACAAAATCAAAGAAGTGATAATTGCTACAAATCCGAATGTGGAAGGCGAAGCAACTGCTGCTTATCTCTCGAAACTCATCAGGCCTCTCGGAGTCAAGATGACCCAACTGGCGCAGGGAATGCCTATGGGCAGCGACCTGGAGTATGCCGATGAAGTCACCCTGGCCAAAGCCCTGGAAGGCAGGCGAGAAGTCTGAAATTATAATTCCTTTCCTTTCAGTAGTTTTCAACCACACCCTTCTTTTTACCATCTAAAAATTTGAAAGCAGATTTGTAAGTGCGGCTTTAACCGTGAAAATAGAGGAGGTCGAAAATGAAAAAAATTCTTGGCATTGCGGGAAGTCCCCGGAAGGGAGGTAATACTCACATTTTAGTCTCTGAAATTTTGAGAGGTGCCAAAAAAGCGGGCGCCAGGACAGAGCTAATTTCTCTCAGCAACTTGAGAATTAAGGAGTGTGATGCATGCTATACCTGCTGGGATACCGAGGTCTGTAGAATTAATGATGGAATGAAGCGAATTTATAAGAAACTTATAGATAGTGACTGTATAGTTTTGGGCACTCCTATGTACTGGTTTGGATCGAGCGTTTCCATGAAAGCCCTTATAGACAGGTTGCTCTATTTCGACTCTTCAAAAAACAAGGATAAGATAAAGGGGAAAGGGGTTGTTTTAGCTATAGCCTTTGCAGGAGATGACCCCAACACTGCAAATCCTCTTTTGAGAATGATAGAAATGAGCGCAAGATACCTGGGAATGAAGCTTAAAGGGAAAATACTCGCGCCTGGCGTGCTGGAAAAGGGCGCCATAAAGAAGAAAAAAAAGAAACTGAAAGAAGCTTTCAATATGGGACGCTCAATTATCCTCTCCCCTGTGGGGAGAGGAGTAAGGTGAGGGGGAAATCTTTTTGACAAAGAGCATATTTTTTGCTAAAATTGGCTGGACTTTTGTCAAAAATCTATAAGGAGAAAAGAAAATGGCAAAACTGATAGAGGTAAGATTCCATGGCCGGGGAGGGCAGGGAGCAAAGACAGCAGCCCAGCTTCTGGCAGAGACAGCCTTAGGTGGGGGGATGTACATTCAGGCATTTCCTGAATATGGTCCCGAAAGGGCAGGAGCACCTATGAAGGCTTTTACCCGCATCAGCGATGAGCCAATAAATCTCCACTGTGGAGTAACCAGCCCGGGCGTGGTGGTAGTAATAGACTCCACAATTATGGAGTCAATCGATGTGGCTGAGGGACTGGGAGACGAAGGTATTCTCATTGTGAATACAGAAGAGAAGCCGGAAGCAGTTCGGCAGAAGATAAAGTTTAACAAAGGAAAAGTCTTTACTGTAAATGCTACTCAGATTTCCCTGGACATTCTGGGCAGGTCAATGCCTAATACCCCCATGCTGGGAGCATTGGTAAAGGCTACAGGAATCATAAAAGTGAAAGATCTGGAAGAGAAGCTAAAGAAGAAATTTCTGAAAAAGATTGGGGAGAAGGCAGTTAAGGGAAATATCGAAGCCATTGAGAGAGCTTATAAAGAAGTGGAATCTGGCTGATTTTTATAGGGAGGATTTATGAAAGAGAAAGGCTGGAAGGATATACCGATTGCTGGATTAATCGTTGAGGCAGGAAATGCTAAAGAATATAAGACAGGTGACTGGAGGACTTTCAAGCCAGTGAGGGATGTAGAGAAATGCACAAACTGTCTCACCTGCTGGATATATTGTCCCGATTCATCAATCCTCGTATCCGGGGACAAGATGACTGGATTCGATTACGACCACTGTAAGGGCTGTAGTATTTGCGCCCAGATATGCCCTGTTAAGTGCATTGAGATGGTCAAGGAATAATATTACTGGAGGATAAATAATGAAAGATAAATTAGCTCTGACAGGAAACGAAGCAGTAGCCCATGCAATGCGCCAGATAAATCCGGATGTGTTAGCAGCCTATCCCATTACTCCCCAGACAGAGATTGTGATGGCATTTTCCCGGTTCGTTGCTGATGGAGTAGTGGATACAGAAATGGTTCCTGTGGAATCGGAACATAGTGCAATGAGCGCCTGTGTGGGAGCATCTGCCTCTGGAGTGAGGACGATGACAGCCACATGTTCTCAAGGTCTGGCGTTGATGTGGGAGATAGTCTATATAGCCTCTTCTTTGAGGCTTCCCATCGTAATGCCTGTGGTAAATCGTGCTCTTTCAGCACCAATAAACATTCACTGCGACCATTCAGATTCTATGGGAGCCAGAGATTCCGGCTGGATACAGATATATTGCGAGAATGGACAAGAAGCGTATGAGTCGACCATTTTGGCAGTGAGGATTGCCGAAGAAGAGAAGATACTTCTCCCGGTTATGGTATGCCTTGATGGATTCATAACCAGCCATGCGGTGGAAAGGATTCAGCTTCTGGAAGATAAGGTAGTAAAAGATTGGGTAAGTGAGAGAAAAACAAAATACTCCCTTTTAGATGTTGAAAATCCTCTCACCTATGGACCGCTCCATTTACAGGACTACTATTTTGAGAGCAAAAGGCAAGAGGCAGAAGCAATGAGAAATGCCTACTCAGCAATACCCAAGGTGGTAGATAAGTTTGAAAAGCTCACAGGAAAGAGGTACGACTACTTAGAAGAGTATAAGATGGATGGTGCTGAACTGGCAGTTCTTTGTCTTAGCTCCACCTACGGCACAGCCAAAACAGCGGTTGACCGCCTGCGGGCAAAAGGGGTAAAAGCAGGTATGGTAAAATTGAGATTCTTCCGTCCTTTTCCGGCAAAAGAGGTTGTAAACGCACTTTCTAAAGCAAAGGCAGTAGCCATACTTGATAGAAGCGACACATTCAGCAATCAGGGCGGACCAGTTTTCAATGAGATAAGGTCAGCTTTCTATGAGAAAAAAGATAAACCTTTTATAATAAACCATATTTACGGGCTCGGAGGAAGAGACATCAACGTTGAGGATATAGAAAAAGTCTACACAGACCTGGAAGAGATTCTTAAACAAAAAAAAGTCGAAACCCTGGTAAACTATCTCGGCGTAAGAGAATAATTGATGAAATTTTCCTCTCCCCTTGTGGGAGAGGATTAAGGTGAGGGGAATATAATCGGAGGAATATAATGGCAACTCTCAAAGAATTAGTAAAAAGACCAGAAGTTCTAACCGGAGGCCATCGTCTCTGTGCAGGCTGTGGCGCATCCATTGCTGTCCGGCAGGTCCTTCTGGGAACTGAACACCCTGTTGTTGTGGGATGCTCTACAGGGTGTGTGGAAGTAGCCACAACAATCTATCCATATACAGCCTGGAAGTCGTCTTTCATACACAATGCCTTTGAAAACGTGGCTGCCACAATAAGCGGCGTGGAGACCGCCTATCGGGCTCTTAAAAAGAAAGGAAAGATAAAGAAAGAGATAAAGTTTATCGCTTTTGGCGGCGATGGTGGCACATATGATATAGGATTACAGTCACTTTCCGGAGCTCTGGAAAGAGGTCACAATATGGTCTATGTCTGCTACGATAACGAAGCTTACATGAACACGGGCATCCAGCGCTCTGGCGCCACGCCCTGTGGTGCTTCCACAACCACTCAGCCAGCAGGCAAAGTGAAACCGGGCAAGGAGCAGTTTCGAAAAGACCTGACTTCAATAGTAGCAGCCCATCACATTCCCTATACAGCCCAGGCAGGAATATTCCACTGGAAAGACCTGGTCAACAAGGCAGAGAAAGCCTTCAAAGTTGATGGCCCGGCATTCCTTAACATCCTTGCTCCCTGTCATCGGGGATGGCGCTATCCTATGGAAAAGACACTGGAGATCGCCAAATTGGCCATAGATACAGGATTTTGGCCTCTATTTGAAGTGGAGAATGGAGTGTGGAAGATAAACATTCGTCCCAAACAGAGAAAGCCAATTATTGAATGGATAAAGAGCCAGGGAAGATATAAGCATCTATTGAAAGAAGAGAATAAACATATTGTGGAGAGGATACAGAAGGAAATAGACGACTACTGGAAGTATCTGGAAGGCATGTGCAAAGCCACCCAACCTGAGTGACACTAGGTTCCCCGGTAGCTCAACGGTGGAGCATCCGGCTGTTAACCGGAGGGTTGTTGGTTCGAATCCAACCCGGGGAGCCATATTGAAAATCCGAACTTTTTTCGGATATAGCCCCAGTTGCTCATCGTAGCTGGGGTTTTTTATGGGGGGAATGCGTGTTTTTTAGCAAAAAGTCAAAGTTCGGATTTTGTCTGAATTGACCCCCTTATTTAAATATCCGAACTTTTTTGTTCTTGACTTCTTGTTTGGAAATGGTAAGATTTATATAACCGATTAGTTATTTGGTTGTGAAAGGGTGTTTATTTATGAAAGATTTGGATACTATCTTTAAGGCGTTGGCTGATGTTAACAGGGTGAGGATTCTGAAACTTTTGGGCATTCGCAAGATGTGTGTCTGCGAACTTGCCTTTGTTCTCGAGGTTTCTCAGCCTGCTGTGTCGAAGCAGTTAAAGAAATTGGTGAGTGCTGGCCTTGTTGATTCCGAACAGGACGGGTTCTGGACTAATTATTTTGTCAGTCCAAAAAGCCTTTATGCAAAAAAGCTACTCGCTATGCTTGGTCAATGGCTGAATGATGAAAAAATGATGATTGATGATTTGAAGAAGGCAAAGAAAGCTAACAGAAAAAAGCTCTGTTGCAGGAAATAAATATTTTTTTTGCCAAAATTATATAACCAGATGGAAATATGGAGAGAGAAATGAAGGAAAGAGACAAGTTTTTGTTGATGGCGGCGGCGTTTTTTGCATGCTTTTATTTGCCTGTCGAGCTTCTGCCATTCAGAAATCCTTTGTTTGAGTCATTAGCTCTTGTCAGGTGGTATGCAAGGGAACATGTATTGTTGTGTCTTGTCCCTGCTTTTTTTATTGCTGGGGCGATTTCTGTTTTTGTGAGCCAGGCTTCTGTCATTAAGTATTTTGGTGCTGAGGCAAAGAAGATTGTTGCGTATAGCGTGGCTTCTGTTTCTGGAACTATTTTGGCGGTTTGTTCCTGCACGGTTCTTCCTCTGTTTTCGGGTATCTACAAGAAGGGTGCTGGACTTGGGCCTGCTGTTGCGTTTCTGTATTCGGGGCCGGCAATTAATGTTTTGGCAATTATTATGACTGCTCGTATTTTGGGCTGGCAGCTGGGCGTTGCGAGAGCCGTAGGAGCCATTGTGTTTAGTGTGGTTGTTGGGCTTCTGATGCACATCATATTTCTTAAGGAAGAGCGGGAAAGGCAGGTCAGTGGAGAGTTCCAGTTCGGCGAAGAAGAGGAAATCCGTCCTCTTTGGAAGAATGGCTTGTATTTTTTCTCTATGGTTGCAGTCCTTGTTTTTGCTAATTGGGGAAAGCCTCAGGAAGGCGATACGGGCTTGTGGGCAATCATTTTTGGTTCTAAATGGATGATTACGCTTATTTTCCTTTCCCTTCTTGGCATCATGTTACTTCGGTGGTTTAAGAAAAGCGAGCTTAAAAAATGGACTGGTTCATCGTGGGGTTTTGCAAAGCAGATTATGCCTCTTCTTCTTGCAGGCGTTCTTGTGGCTGGCCTTCTTTTGGGAAGACCAGGACAGGAAGGCTTGATCCCTTCGGTGTTTATCGAGAGGCTTGTCGGAGGAAACTCTTTGTTTGCTAACTTTTTTGCGTCAATTGTCGGGGCATTTATGTATTTTGCAACGCTTACAGAAGTGCCTATTTTGCAGGGCTTGATTGGTTCTGGAATGGGAAAAGGGCCAGCTCTTGCGTTACTGCTTGCTGGGCCTGCCCTTAGCTTGCCAAACATGCTTGTTATTCGTGGAGTTATCGGGACTAAAAAAACAATTGTTTATGTAATCCTTGTCGTTGTTATGGCAACGATAAGCGGAATTATTTTTGGAGCTATAGCCTAATCGGGAGGAGAAAATGAGAAGAACAAAAGAAGATATTAAGGAACTTGTTAAAGAAGGGTATGCAAAAGTAGCCACACAGGCAAATTCATGTTGTTCTCAAAGCTGTGGCTGTAGCAGCACAGGCCAGGCAAAGGACATAAGCAAGACCGTTGGGTATGGCGAAGATGAAATCAATGCTGTTCCTGACGGCTCTAATCTGGGTCTTGGTTGTGGAAATCCTGTTGCTATAGCTTCCTTAGAAGAAGGCGATGTTGTTTTGGATTTAGGTAGCGGTGCGGGATTTGACGCTTTTCTAGCTTCAAATAAGGTTGGAAAAACCGGGAAGGTCATCGGCGTTGACATGACTCCTGAGATGCTGGAGCGAGCACGAGCTAATGCCCAAAAGGGAAATTACTCAAATGTTGAATTTCGGCTTGGCGAGATTGAAAAACTTCCGGTTAATGATTGTTCTGTTGATATGATTATTTCGAACTGTGTTATTAATTTGTCACCGGATAAAGAAGCTGTATTCAATGAAGCTTTCAGGGTATTAAGGAATGACGGCAGGCTTATGGTTTCTGATTTGGTTCTTATTAGAGAACTGCCTGAAGATATAAAAAAATCGGTTGAGGCTTATGTTGGTTGTATTGCCGGAGCGATAAAGAAAGACGAATATTTAAAGTTTATAAGAAAGGTTGGATTCTCGGATGTAAAAGTAATGAGTCAGTCTAGCTATCCTGTAGATGCCATGTTTAACAATCTTAAAAGCGCTGAAGATGCAGTCGCCAGCATAAAGGTTTCTGCTGTAAAGAAAGGAGACTAATAAAAATGAAAATCGAAATTTTAGGTATGGGATGTCCTAAATGCAAACAGCTTTTTGATAATACGAAGAAAGCTGTTGATGAGTTAGGTATTAATGCAGAGCTAATCAAGGTCGAAGACATGGTCAAAATTACGGAGTATGGTGTTATGACTACGCCTGCTGTGGTTGTTGATGGAAAAGTGAAAGTTGCTGGCAATGTTCCTTCCAGCGATGAGATTAAGGGAATGTTGGTATAAATTAGGGGGAATGATCAAATGAAGAAAATATTGTTTTTGCCCGTCATTTTAGCTGTCGGTATTTTGGGAATGTCTTTCCTTTCCGGCTGTGATTCGCCTAAAGGGAGAGATGCGTCTTCTTTGGCAGATGTTGAAGATGTCTCAAGTGTAGATTCTTCGCCTGTTGCTTCTTCTGTTCCAGTTTCTGATTCGGGTGTTGTTGCGTATTATTTTCACGGCAATTACAGGTGTGCTTCATGCAGGGCTATTGAGGCTTATACAAAGGAGGCATTGGAGCTTTACTTCAGCGACGACATTGCTTCCGGAAGGCTTGAGTTCCGTGCCGTGAATGTTGAGGATAAAGGCAATGAGCACTTCGTCAACGATTACAAGCTTTACACAAAAAGCGTAGTCCTTTCAAAAGTTAAAGACGGAAAAGAGGTTGGTTACAAGAATCTTGAGGGAGTTTGGCAGCACTTCAGGAACAAACAGCAATTTTTTGATTACGTCAAAAAAGAAACCGAAGCGTTTATTGCGGGAGGGGGTTCTTCATGATTGAGCTTCTGTCTGCTTTATGGCTTGGCATACTTACTTCTATCAGCCCCTGTCCTTTGGCTACAAACATTGCCGCTGTGTCTTTTCTTTCAAAAAAGGTCAACCATCCCAGAGCCGTGTTTCTTTCAAGCATTGCTTATGTTCTCGGAAGAATGGTGACTTACACAGTTATCGGTTCCGTCATTATCGCTTCTCTCGTCAGCGTTCCTTCCATCGCAAATTTTTTGCAAATTTATCTGAATAAAGTAATTGGGCCAATACTTATAATCGTCGGGTTGTTCCTTCTTGATATCATTAAGTTTGCTGCTTTTTCGTTATCTTTGTCTCATGAGAGACAGAATAAGCTGGCTGAGTCAGGTGCTGGTGGGGCATTTCTTCTTGGGATGCTTTTTGCCTTGTCTTTTTGTCCTATCGCTGCCGCACTGTTCTTCGGCAGCCTTATTCCTCTTGCATTGAACAGTAAGATAGGGATTGTTCATCCTTTCATTTACGGTATCGGCACAGGAATCCCTGTCGCCATTTTTGCGCTGGGAATTGTTTTCGGTTTGAAGTCGTTCTCGAAGTGGTTTCGCAAGACTGCGAAACTGGAATTGTGGGCAAGAAAGATTACAGGCGTAATATTTCTTGTGGTTGGGATATATTTTGTTTGGTCACATATCTTGATAAATATATTTTAGGAGAATGAGGAGATAGCAAAATGAGCAAAAACATTGAGAGGAACATGTCGGTCTTTGAAAAATATCTGACACTATGGGTTGGGTTGTGCATCGGGGCAGGAATACTAATCGGAAAAGTTGCGCCTGGAATGGCCAAGTTTCTT
Source organism: Clostridia bacterium (assembly GCA_030671905.1). GTDB lineage: Bacteria > UBA6262 > WVXT01 > WVXT01 > WVXT01 > WVXT01. Next base: position 8,640 of record DAOVHK010000008.1, read on the forward strand.
GACGGCCTGGCCATATCTGTTAATAGTGCTCCTGTCGTTTCTGTCCCCATCGCTATATGTCTTTTCTTCATGATGTATCCGATAATGGTTAAGATTGATTTTGCAAAAGTCATCAAGGCTGGAAAGTCGCCAAAACCAGTTGGGCTGACGCTGTTTGTTAATTGGATGATAAAGCCTTTCACCATGTATGCAATCGCATTCCTGTTTTTAGGGGTTCTCTTTAAGGGTTTTATTGGTGCTGAGGCATTGGATTTTGTAAAACTTCCTCCTGGCGCAACAGATTGGACGATTGACTCTGTTCATGGAGCAGGCACAGTAGTGATGCAGGAAGGTATCAAGGTGCTTCAGGTTCCTTTGTGGAGAAGCTATTTTGCCGGATGTATTCTTCTCGGGATTGCTCCCTGCACGGCAATGGTTTTGGTCTGGGGATTTCTTTCCAAAGGAAATGACGGACACACGCTTGTTATGGTGGCTATCAATTCTTTAACTATGCTTTTGCTTTACGGTGTTTTGGGTGGTTTTCTTCTTGGCGTGGGAAGGATGCCTGTTCCGTGGCAGGCGTTGCTTTTGTCTATTGCTATCTATGTTGCGCTGCCGCTTGTTGCCGGATTCTTTTCGAGAAAATGGATTATAGGCCATAAAGGGATAGATTGGTTTAACGAGAAGTTTCTACATGTGCTTTCGCCAGTTTCAATTATTGCTTTGCTTTTTACGCTTGTGCTTTTGTTCTCTTTTAAGGGTGCGGTCATTCTTGCACAGCCTTTGACTATTTTGTGGATTGCGATACCTCTTTTTATTCAGACTTGTTTAATATTTGGACTTACGTATTGGCTTGCACGAAAGCTCAGGTTGAGCTACGAAGATGCGGCTCCTTCAGCAATGATCGGCGCAAGCAACCATTTCGAGGTCGCTATTGCGACAGCAACAATGCTTTTCGGTCTCTCGTCAGGAGCGGCACTAGCAACAGTTGTGGGTGTCTTGATTGAGGTTCCTGTGATGTTGATGCTTGTAAAGGTGTGTTTGAAGACTAAGCATTTCTTTGGGGCTGAGGTGCAGACATGAAGAAAGCAGTGTGAGCGTTAAATTAGCACTTTCCATCTTTCTCCGTTTTTCTTGTTGTTTCTGCCTGCGTATATGTTGATTGAAAAGTTCGGATTTTGGGGGGTCTCGGGGAGCCATCTTTATTGGTTCGAACTCTTTACAATCATTAGAAAACTCATTCTGATTTAACCCCGCCCTTGTCGGCTTCCGCCGAAGGCAAAAATAGTCGCTGTCCCTATTTTCCTCTATTTTTTGAATAAAAATTTTGAAAAACTACTTGACAAAACAAAAAGTGTGTATTATCCTATTAGTAGGAATTAACATGTAAATCATACATTACATACATAAGAAAGTTAAGGAGGTAAGCAATGAGAAAATTTATGGGTCCAAAAATCTATGGAACAGTAACTATGGGGAAACGAGGACAGGTAATAGTTCCGGTAGAGGCAAGAAAAGAATTAGGCATTAAACCTAAAGATAAGCTCATTGTCTGTTCAGGGCATGGTCATAATGCTGTTGTTTTTATGCCAATAGAAAGTATGACAGAGTTACTGAAGCACATAACGGAAATTAAAACTAAAATTGAAACTGAAATTCCTAAAAAGAAAAGATGATGTTATCAAAAAAATACTTCTTTATAGCATTAAGCTTTTTGTTTACTTTTTGTTTAGAAGCGACTTGCGAAGAAATACAAACGTTAACGCTTCAGGATTGCATTGAGCTTAGCATAAAGAATAACTTTCAAATAAAAAAATCTAACTACGATATTCTTTCCGCAAGGGAGGAAACCTTACAAATTAAGTCACAATATGAGCCGATGGTAAGCTTCCAGGTAGGTAAAACGGACATCAGGACTTCTGATGTAAATCCGATATTAGGGACAGTAACAAAAAAAGAAACACTGAATGTAGGACTAGACAAGAAATTCTATTATACCGGGGGTATGGTAAGTTTAGACTGGGAAAATGAAAAAGATGACTCCAACTCCATATTTAAATCATTTAATCCGTCATACGATTCAAATATAACGTTTTCATACACCCAGCCGCTTTTAAAAAACTTTGCAGGTTATAACGACAGAAGAACCATCAAGATGTCAAAACTTAGCGAAGATATAGCGGATTTATCGCTTATCCTCCGGAAAAATGTCCTTGTAAATCAGGTAGAAAAAGAGTACCTGTCACTTAACTTTGCCAAGGAAAACCTAAATACCCAAAAAGCCTCGCTTGAACGCGCCAAAAAACTTCTTTCTATAAATAAGAAAAAATTAGAAGATGGCCTTCTTGAAGAAGTGGACATAATAGCTACAGAGGCGGCAATAACTATACGTGAAGCCTCTATCTTACTTGCAGAGGATTCTGTAGAAGACGCAAAGGACAGTCTAAAAAGAATAATCGGAATAACCAATGAAAAAGAGTGCTCATTTGCGACGGAAACCCTTGGTGAATTTGAACATAAAAAGATAAATGAGGAGGAAACAGTTAAAAAAGCCACCTCCCAAAGTCCTGATTTAAAAATAATCGAAAAAAGTATAGAGATAAATTCTTTTGACACCCTCATAAAAAGAAATGAGAGACTGCCGTCACTTGATTTGGTAGGCCAGTATGGCCTGGGTAATATAAGCCAGAAATGGGGTGATAATTATAGCGCCATTACCTCAGGAGATAATCCCACATGGTATTTAGGATTAAGCTTAAACATCTTTCCTCTAAGAAGACTTGCAAGCAGCGCGCTTAAACAAAGTGAATATGCTCAAAAAAAGAATATTGCCGACTTTGAAGACCTGAAGCTTTCTGTCATAGCGGAATGCAAAGGCATAACCCGGAGAATAAATACTCAGGCCCTATATGTCAATGCGGCGCTTAAATCATTTAAGTTGCAGGAAAAGAAATTAAGCCTGGAAGAGATAAAGTTCAATCAGGGTCGTTCTTCTATTCAGTGGTTACTGGCTTATCAGGATGATCTTAGCAATGCAGAGATCGAATACCATAAAGCGCTTACAGATTACTATAAAGCAAAGGCAGATTTAGCCCTCGTAACAGGAGAAGCAAGGTGAGCTTAGCATCGTTTTCAATAAAACAAAAAGTACTGGTCAACCTGCTTACAATTGCAGCAATTGTTGTGGGAACAATAGCTACTCTCAGGATGCAGCGGGAAGATTTCCCTGCTATACAGATTGACTATGTTTTTATAAGCACTTTTTATCCGGGGGCATCTCCGCAGGAAGTGGAAAAATTAATTACCATGCCGATAGAAGATACTCTTAAGAACATCGATGGTATAGATACTTTCAGTTCCGGTTCGCGCGAAAGTGTATCTTTTATATTTGTAGAATTGGACCCTGATGCATCAAACAGGGATAGAGTTATTAATGAAATAGCAAGGGAGGTAGATAAGGTTAAACTCCCCGAAGACGCTGAAGACCCCGATGTTAAGGAATTTGTACTTGAAAACCCGCTCATAGAAGTATCTTTTACCGCCAAAAACATGCCGGAAGAGGAGTTAAGAGAGTATGTTAAAAATTTTGAAGAAATTGTAAAGGACATAAAGGGAATAGGCACCATTAATAGAGTTGGATGGAGAGATAAAGAGATAAGCATAGAAGTTGACCCGGCAAACCTTGAAGAATACTACATTTCTCTTGCCCAGGTAATTCGAAGCATTCGGGACCAGCATATAAGTCTGCCAGGTGGAAAACTTAAATCCGGGACAAAAGAGTTAATTATCCGCACAGTTGGAGAACTCAAAAATGCAGGTGAATTTGAAGATATAATTATCCGCACAAATACTGATGGCAAATACCTTTATGTAAGGGATGTTGCGGAAGTCAGAGAAACATTCGAAGAACAGGAAATAATACATAAAACCAACGGAAAAATATCCATAAGTATAACGCCTAAAAAGAAAAAGAGCGGAGATACAATAAGGCTTGTTGATGAAATAAAAAAAGAGGTAAAAAAATATGAAAAGAACTTGCCCGAGAATGTATCTATAGATTTTATTAATGATATGGCATTCTATGTAAAACGAAGGTTAAAAGCGCTTACCAATAACGGAATAATAGGAGGGGTATTACTAATATTTACACTGTTCCTGTTCCTTAATACACGTATTGCACTTGTAACTGCTATCGGGATTCCGTTTGCTTTTCTTACGGCTCTCTTTCTTATGTCATTTTTCGGGGTAAGTCTGAACATGATTACAATGTTTGGTCTTATAATGGTGCTTGGGATGATAGTTGATGATGCCATAATAGTTTCAGAAAACGTATATCGCCATATGGAAGGCGGAATGCTTCCCAGAGAAGCTGCAATCAAGGGTTCCGAGGAAGTTGCTGCGCCCGTAACAACCGCAATACTCACTACTGCCGCGGCATTCCTGCCCTTGATGTTTATAGCAGGAATAATGGGCAAATTTTTGCGGTTTTTCCCTATGGGAGTTATTTTCTGTCTTGCGGCATCGCTTTTTGAAGCGTTAATAATTTTACCGTCGCATCTGGCAGAGTGGACAAAACCGCTTAAAGACAGCCATGAACTGAGGTTATCCGGCAAATCCGAATGTGGAAAAAAAGCTAAATCCATTATATTAAAAATAATATGCTTTCCAATTACCGTCTTGAAAATTTTAGCGGATTATTTTTTCTCAGCACAAAGAAAAGGAAGCGAAGCAAGATGGTTCCAAAAGTTGCTTGGGGTCTATACGAAACTAATTACTTTTAGCACAAAAAGACGCTATAAAATGTGCTTTGGCGCCCTGGGCGTGCTTATCGTGGCTGTAATTTTCACGATAAAAGTTATGCCAATAAAGCTTTTTCCAGGCATGATAGAAATCTTTTATACAAGAATAGAAGCTTCCGAAGGGACTTCCCTTAAAGAGACAAATAAAATGATAACTGAAATAGAGCAGGTCCTTGTGAAATTACCAGAAGAAGAGGTTGAAAATATCACCACTACAGTCGGTTTTTCCGGGGAAATCGGAGGCGGCCCTTTTGATAAACATGGAAGCAAATACGCCCAATGTGTAGTCTATTTAACACCGGAACAGTCAAGGAAGCGAAGCGCCGAAGATATTATTGCGGAACTTAGAAAAAAAATTGAGGCAAAAAACATACCCAATATGGTTAATTTTGAATTTGAAAAATTAAAACATGGCCCTCCTGTGGGAAAACCTATATCCATAGAGGTGCGCGGCGATGATTACTCCATTCTTCTAAAAATAATAGATGAAATAAAATCATATATAAGCGCATTAGATGGAGTAGAAGATGTAAAAGACAACTACGAACTGGACAAAGAAGAAATACAAGTAACCATAAACAAAGAAGAATCTGCCCGGCTCGGACTGAACGTCCGTCAGATTGCCCAAACTATACGCTATGCTTTTGAAGGCGGCCTTGCGACAACTTTGAGAAAAGGAGACGAGGATATTGAAGTAATTGTCAGGCTCCCGCAAAGGTTTAAAAATAACATATCTACACTAAAAAATCTAACCATGCCAAACGATAAGGGCCGCCTGATCAAGTTATATAAAGTCGCAACTTTTCAAAAAAGCCAGGGCATAAAAAGCTTAAGCCACAAGGAAGGAAAACGGACAATAACTATTACGGCAAATGTAGATGAAAATAAAACAACCTCGGTTGCTGCAAATAAAAAGATAATAAACAAATTTAGCGATATTTCTCAAAAATATCCGGGATATTACTTTAAAAGCGGTGGTGAATGGGAAGATACTGCTGAATCAATGAAATCACTTTTTCAAGCATTCGCCATTGCATTTATGCTTATATATATTATCCTTGCAACTCAATTCCGCTCATTCATTCAACCTTTTATAATAATGGTATCGGTACCGTTTGGTATGATAGGTGTAATAGCAGCGCTTTTCATTCATGGCCAGCCTGTAAGTCTTATGGCGCTATTTGGAATTGTAGGTCTGACCGGCGTAGTAGTCAATGATTCGTTAATACTTGTAGATTTCATAAACAAACGTATAGAACAAGGGCTTGATATTATGAGCGCTGTGCTTGATGCGGGAAAAACGAGACTCCGACCTATTTTACTTACATCTATAACAACAATTATAGCGCTAATGCCTCTTATCTATGGGTTAGGCGGTTCAGAACCGTTTCTTGTACCTTCAGCAATTGCCATGGCGTATGGTCTTCTTGCCGCTACATTTTTAACGTTGGTAATAGTGCCATGTGTATATCTTATAGTAGAAGATATAAAAAAGTTAAGATTAGGGAAATCAAAAATTTAAAGAATTTTCTAAAATTCTTTTTGACCCACGGAGAGAACGTGAAAAGTAGGCAGGCGTATTTGTTATCTCGATATCTTCAATATCTTGTATCTCATAGTTCCTGCAGGAATCAGTAGATAAAGTAAAGGCTGCGTTCTCCAAGCAGAAATCCGAAAAGACAGAATTTAAGCTGTAGGCATATGAAAATTAGGCGCATGCACCTTAGTGCCAGGCTGCAAGATATTAGGGTAGGTACCAAAGAGGATGGCACCAAAGCGTTTTGGAAAACATATGAATAAGAAAATACGATTTAATCCCAAAAATTTAGGTTATCTTCTCATCTTTTGCTTGGTCGTATCTGTTCTTTGGGTTAATTATATTTCCCTTCGACATGCAAAAACATCTGCGCATAATCAACAACCACGCCTAGTGATCATATATGCGCCATGTACGGTAAACAAAGATTATCTATCTGTCTATAACGCCGACCGATCTTACACTCCTCATTTGAAAGAGTTCGCTAAAAAAGCAGCAGTATTTTTAAAGCACAGAACAGAAGCCGGGCATTCAGGAGTGGCCTATGCATCGCTCTTAACAGGTCACCATGCGGATGTTCACGGGGTATTTATCCATCCGGCAAAAATCAGCCAGGACTTGTACGATATGAGTGAAGCCTTCTCGGATAATGGTTACGAAATCTTTTATTGGAACAAAAAATCAATGGCCGATCATGATTATAACTACATTCAAGCGGCAAAAGAAAAAAATGTATATAGTGATGTGATTAATGCAAAGGAAGATACGAGATTGCACCGAATTTTAGATTGTGTTAAAGACGAACCTGGTTATAAGGCATTCATATTCGCGAATTTTTCCGTAAGCCATTTTCCATATAACACATCATTAACTGGTAAATTTTATGAATTATTCCCTCAGGAATGCGAGGAGGATTTTGTATATGATGAAGAAACTCATTCCATCCTGAGTAAAATATTGCATTTAAACAAATATGAATTTAATTATGGTTTTCCCTACGCGGTTAAAAAACATAAAATATCTCCCAGACAACAAAATATTATCGCTTCGACACTGGATAGCATTTATAAGTCAAGAAATTATTATTTAGACAAGTTATTTGGTGATGTTTTGGACGTTGTAAAGGATTACGGCCTGATGGATGAATCGCTGATTGTTTTTACGGCCGATCATGGCGAAGTGCTTTATGATGAGCATGCTCCTTTCAAATGGACTCATGGTAATACAGTTCAGTCTGAAGATTTGGATATACCCCTGCTTATATTTAGCACTAATGAGGAAATGGGCCCGAAATATATCGATCATGTGTCCCGGTCTATCGATGTGTTCCCAACCATCGCGAGCTTGGCAGGGATTAGATTACCTGATGATTTGTATATAGATGGGTTTGATTGGACGCCTTCTTTAAGAGGAAAGCAGCCGTATCCTAATTTACTAGCCTATTCTCATTCAGCAATGTTATCCGGTTATGCGGAAAAGTTTGCTTCCGAAAACTTAGGTGGTTTGCGTTCTGAACTATATCCAGAAGCGAGCATGGATTGGACGTGGGTTTCGGTGCGTGATGGAGATATCGTAACGAAGTATAAGAACCTGGGGAACGGGAAATTTGGCTTTGAGTCGTTTGATTTATCAAAGGGAAAAAATGAAGTAACTAATATTTACGATGAGTCCCTTCATTATTTTAAGAATATATCCTCAAAGCTTCTCAGTTACAGAGATAAGCTGATTGATGCTTATCATGCCAGCCGCGGGACAGTAGAATCAGAGGAAAATGATATTTCGAAGGATGAGGGGATGAAACGGCTTCGTAGTCTGGGTTATTTGCAGTAATTATAAAAGCAGAAAAAGAGTGTTAAGGGTCAGGTCCCGGCTTGACAACATGAAATAGATAACTACAGACGTTTTAAAAACTAAACATCTATATAGTCCAAAGTATTGGATATTGAAACTTCTCCGACGATAACTTATAATCAAAAAGGCCTAAAAGATCACTCTGGCCCCATTTCTTCATTGTCATCTCGATATCTTCAATATCTTGTATCTCAGAGTTCCTGCAGGAATCTTAATCTGGACTATATCGTTTTCCTTATGGCCCAATAAGCCCTCGCCTACAGGAGAGGTGATAGAGATTTTGCCACAGGTGAAGTCTGCCTCTATTTCTGAGACGAGAGTATACTCCAGTTCTTCTCCTGATTCCAGATCTTTGAGCTTTACCTTTGCTCCTATCCGAACTTCGCCTCCGGCAATCTTTTCCTCTTCAATAATTCTTGTCCGGATGAGTTTACCTTCCAGCTCGGCGATACTTTTCTCATTAAATGCCTGCGCTTCTTTTGCCGCATCATAGTCGGCATTCTCTGAGAGGTCTCCCAGGGAGCGGGCGTGCTCCAGTGCCTGAGCAATCTCTTTTCGCTTTACTTCTTTCAAGTGCTTGAGTTGTTTTCTTGATTTCTCATATCCTTCTCTGCTCATATAGATAGGTTCTTTTCTCATGGTAGCTATTTTTACCTCTCTTTTCCCCTCCTGATACATCTCTTTCTAAGAGTTTTCTGCTTTTTGTAGACGAGTTATATCTTAACAGTAGATATCGCTCCTTGTCAACCCATAATTTTCTGCATTATGTAGGAAGCTATAAATTCTTTTTTTCTTGCACTTATGAATTGTATTAGGTAAAATTATTGAAAGATTAAAAGCCAAAGACAGGAGTAGGGTGGTGAATAGTTTGTGAGTCCTTCTAATTGGCCATTGGCCTTTTTAACACTGAGCATCTTGGTGAGTAACATCTTAGCAGTCATAGTTACTTGCTTAGTCGTTATTCTTGTGGTGACAAAAGTTATAGGTGGGCTCTGGGATAAGTATAAAAAGAAACGACGAGCATCTTTCATGTCCCTGGCTGTTGAATTCCTGCGTACAGGAAATACTGCAGGGAAACTTCCACTGAAGAATTTGGGATGGGCAGATGCTCTGATATTCAAAGCAATTCTTCTGGAATTGTCAGAGGAGGCTTCTGGAATTCAACAACCAAGGGCTACGGAACTTTATGAATTTTCCGGCATTGCCGATAAAGAAATGCGCACTCTCAGGCGTTCCTGGTTTTGGTGGTTGAGGGCGGCATCAGCGCATGCTCTTGGCCAGATGCGTGTTAAACGTGCCAAAAGCAATTTGATTGAGGCACTTGGCGATAAAAATATAGAAGTGCGACTGGAAGCTACCTGGGCGATAGGCCACATGGGATTTGTGGACACCTTGCCTCTGATTATGGAGAGCATGTCCCGTTTCTTCAAGATAGCGGCTTTACGCATGGATGCTTTCATTTTTGAGATGGGCGCCCCGGCCCTGCCTCTTTTGCTGGATCTCTGTAAACATCCGGAATGGGAAATCCGGTTGCTGGCGATCCACCTCGTGGGGGAATTCAAAGATCCAGGGACGCTGGAAGTACTCTTGTCCCTTTTGGGTTCCCAAGATTTAGAGATTCGCATAGCGGCCTGCAAAGCTATAGGTTCGATTGGCGATGCATCAGGCTTGTCTGGTATTATCCCGTGCATGGAGGATTCAGCCTGGCAGATGAGGGCCCAGGCTGCCAAGCAGTTTGGATGCAACGGTTTCACACCTGCCATCCCGGGTCTATTAAAATGCCTGGAGGATTTAGCCTGGTGGGTGCGGCTCAATGCGGGTGAGGCGTTGAGTCAAATGGGAAAAAGGGGAAAAATCGCCCTCAAAAAAGCGCTCAAATCACCGGATCGCTTCGCCAGGGATATGGCTTCCCAGTGGCTCGATGAATTGGAGGCAACTTCATGATGACATATCTCCAAATGTCCATTCTTATCTATTTCTTTATGGCAAATGGACTCTATTTGGTGCTTTTTTTCTTTTCTTGCGTTGCCATTATCCATTACCGTTCGATTCTCCAATTCAGGGGACCTTCTGAAATACTCAAGGCACGGGTCACACCTCCTATCTCCATCCTGGTTCCAGCCTACAATGAAGAGAAGGGTATTGTCTCCAGTGTTCGCGCTCTGCTTGGACTTAACTATCCACAGTATGAAGTCATTGTGATTAATGACGGATCCCAAGACAATACTCTTGGTCTGCTGGAAAAAGAGTTCTCTCTCAGGCGTACAGCCCATGTCTACCACCGGGAGATTCCTACGGCTACCGTAAAGGCAATCTACCGCTCGAGGGTATATCCTAATCTCTGGGTCCTGGACAAAGAGAAAGAAATTGTCGGGAAGTCGGACCCTTTGAATGTGGGGATTAATTTCTCACAGTATCCGCTCTTCTGTGCCGTCGATGCGGATTCAATCCTGGAAAAGGATGCCCTGATCAGGGTGATCCGTCCTTATATGGATCGTTTCCAGGAAGTGGTCGCGGTAGGGGGAATTGTTCGCGTTGCCAATGGATGTCGCATTAGAGATGGGATTGTAGAAGAAGTAGGGCTTGCCAAAGGATGGCTTCCCAGCTTCCAGGTAGTCGAATATCTTAGGGCCTTCCTTTCAGGTCGGGTTGCCTGGGGTGCATGGAATGCGCTTTTGGTGATATCCGGGGCTTTTGGGGTGTTCAAAAAGCAGCCGGTTAAGGATATTGGCGGTTATTCGACTGAAACGGTGGGGGAAGATATGGAGCTGGTGGTGCGTCTTCACCGCAGGTTGAGGAAGCAAAAAAGGAACTACCGCATCCATTTCATCCCGGATCCCGTGTGTTGGACGGAGGTTCCTCATAAATGGGGCATACTGGGAAGACAGAGAAACAGATGGCAGAGGGGACTTGGCCAGGTCTTATACCGTAACATTTCCATGTTTGCCAATCCTAAGTATGGTTCCATAGGGATGCTGGCTATGCCGTATTTCCTTATGGTGGAGTTTCTAAGCCCGGCGGTGGAATTATTCGGTTATGCACTCTTTGGCATCGCCTTCTATCTGGGTGCGGTGTATTGGGAAGGGGTGGTGACCTTTCTCATCCTGGCGGTATGGATGGGGATATTCCTCTCTCTGCTTTCCGTCTTATTAGAAGAGTTCACGCTTCATCGCTATCCCAGAATGCGTAGCCTTGTGAAGCTTCTCTTTTGTGCGGTCCTGGAGAATTTTGGATATCGGCAAATGACTGCTTTCTTCAGGTTGAAAGGGCTGTATGACTTTGCAAGGAAGCAAAATGTTTGGTGATTTATGGAAAAGAAAGGACTGGAAGATGCGCATTAATACGTTGTGTATCGCGGTGTTTTTGGTTTGCTTCTATTCTATGGCGTCCGCTGAGAAGATACGTGTGGGTTCTGGGGTGACTTTTGAGGATTTCAGCTATGCGGACCTGGGCCATACGGAATGGGTGCAGGCAGTGGTTCCCGCTTCGCCAAGATTCTCTCTCCTCGGACGGGTAACGGTGCTTCGCCGTTTCCAGCAATCTGATGTTCAGGGGACTGTTGGTGGTTCTCTGCGTGTGGGTGCCAAAACAGGGCTTGAGGGAGAAATGAGTGTAAGTCCTGGGGCTGTGATTGCACCCAGGTTCTCCACTTCCTGGTTCTTGTATCAGGCTCTTGCCTCCGTAGAAATTATGCCCCACTACCGTTTTTCCCGCTTCCAAACAGCGGATGTCCATCTTTTGGCCATGGGCGCCACTTGGCCTGTTACAAAGTCTTTCCAAAGTACAGGACGGGCATATATCAGCGCAACATGTTTTCACAATGGGCCAACTGAGTGGAATCCGGCGTTCCTGTTACAGGGACGGTTCATATTGAACTCCAGATTCACTATCATTCCCTCGTATTCTTTCTACAGGGAAAGCTTTGAGGCAGGCGCTCCCGGCCAGACGAGAAGGTTCTCCGCTCATGTGGGGAGGATTGAAGCCTGGCACAGAACCTCAACTGCTTTTTTGGTTCGAATTGCCTGGGAATATGAAGGCAGATCAACATCTCAATCGGTTGGACGGTATAACTTTGGGATACAGTATCAGTGGTAGTCTCTCCCTCAACAGAAAAATGGCCCAAGCCAGACCGTATGAGAAACTGGACTAAATCCTTCCTCACACAACCGCAGGACCACTGAAATATCCCCCTTCAAATCTTTGTAAAAAGTAAGAATCCTTCCTGAAATTATTTTCCAAGATTTCTATAAAAACCGCTTGACTTTGACTTAGTTTGTATTATACTCATAGTGACTATAAGCTTCATTTTTTATAAATTATAATAATAGTATGATACCCAATAAAAAAATGGTTGAAATCACAGGACTATATGGACACATCTGGTTCAAAGATAGAAGAAGTACGCAATCACTTATGAAGATAGCACTTCTAACTATATTTATCATTTTTGCTACAATTTTATCCCCCCTTAATGGATTAACATCTAGTAAGCCAGAGTTTTCTTCTGATGATTTTTTTCAGTCAGCCGGAGAATTATTTAAGCAAAACAAAAGAGCATCTGCCAAACAGTTCCAATTATTTATAAAACTATATCCTAAAGATAGACTTGTCCCGGAAGCAGAATTCATGGTTGGAGAATGTTTCTTTAGCCTGGATCCTACCTCTTCAGAGGCTCTAAAAAAATTTCAATCAGTTGTAAATCGATATTCTTCAAGTAAACAGGCGGAAAGCGCTTCCTTACGAATTGCCGAAATCTATTACAATAGAAAAGATTATTCAAAGGCTTTGGACTCTTTAGAAAAAGCTGAAACCAGATACTCTAAAGGATATCTTCAGTATGAAAGACTACTGCTTAAAGCACAATGCTACATCATTCTTCAACGCTTTGAAGAAGCGGAAAAAATTCTTACCGATTTAGTTTCTAAGCAACAAGCATACGAGGAAGATAAACGTTTTAACTATATTTTTGGATTAGTTAATTACCAACTGGGGAAGGACGATTTAGCTTTAAAAAATCTGGAGGAAGTTGATTTACCAGAAGCTCTTTTATTCTCATCCAAATCATTGGTCCGTTTGAAAAAGCCTCTTTTAGGCATAGAAAAATTAAAGGACCTTATTAATAAATATCCAGAAACGTCTCTTCAGGAAAGGGCAAACTACCTTATAGGCGAAGCCTTCTTTGCTGCAAAAGACTACATCAGTGCTATTCATAGCTACGAAAGATTTCTTCGGTTCTACTCTCAAAGTAGCTTAATTGGTCCGGCGATTTATAAAATTGCCTCTTCTTATTTGGAAAAGGGGGACTATCTGCAAGCACGAGGTAGTTTTCAATCTTTTTTGCAGACTGAACCCAAATCGGAGTTTGCCCCACGGACAATTTATTTGATAGGGGAATCTTTCCTCAGGGAAGAAAGATTTAAGGAAGCCTGTTTTGCCTATGGAGATATGGTCAGTTCCTACCCCAATGATTTTTATTCACCGAATGCTCAATTTAAGCTGGGATGGTGTTATTTTAATTTGAAAGGTTTTCAGCAAGCAAAATCTTCACTTATCAAATTCAAACAACTCTATCCAGATCATCCATTATTGCCTGAGGTTGAGCTGCTCCTGGGAAATACTTTAACCGAACTTAAACTTTATATGGCTGCTTCAGATGCTTACCAGAGAGTGATTGACCAAACCAAAGAGGTTGAAATAAGGGAAGTGGCTCTTGCCCTGATGAGTAGGGCCAATTATTTAGGTGAAAATTATACTGCTCTGGTGTCAGGATATCGCTACCTTCTCAATCAATTTTCTCCAAGTAAGAGTCCCTGGCGACTGATAACTTACCTCTATCTTGCTGAAGGTTACCTCAAGCAGGGGATGCATAACGAAGCAATCGAGCTTTATAAACTAATACAATCCATTTATCCCACAAACCCTCTTTTAATTTATGCTCAGGAAGGTTTAGCGTGGGCTAATTTTTTGAATGAAGACTATTCTGAAGCTCAAAAGATTAGAGAAAAAATTCAAAATATTTCTCAACAGAAAGATCTACCCGAAGATTTGGTTTTAATTAACCGCTATGAACTGGCAAACGCATTTTTTAACCAAAAAAAATATTTGAAAGCGCTAGATATTTTTGATGTCTTCCAAAAACAAAACCCTAAACATTATCTGGCAGCCAAGGCTGCTTTAAATGGAGGCCTTTGTTACTACCAGTTAGAATATTTTGCTCAGGCAATTGAAGCGTGGGAAAACATGGAGAAGAATTATCCAGATGCACCGGAGACAAAGCAGGCTTTATGGAAAGTAGCAGATACCTATTTCCGGGCACAACTTTACGACAAAGCCATAAAAACCTA
>DAOVHK010000002.1 GCA_030671905.1 Clostridia bacterium
AACAGATTCTGAATAACCTGCACAAGGCCAGACTTTCCTGAGAAAGTAAGTCTGTTTACTAGTTTGGGTTTGCCGAAAATCTCTGGACCAATCATATATGCTCTCAGATGGCATCCTCCTCTATTGGAAGTGGCATATCCTAAAGCCAATCCTAAAACTCCTCTCGGGTCATAGCCGGGTAACTCGAGACCTTTAACCTGCATGCTTATGTCGGGGTTTTTGTTGGCTCTGGTATATCTCATCGAGCCTTCGGATAATTCTTGACCAATCTCTTTTCTCTCACCAATTAGTTCGACCAACTCTAATAATTTTTCATCTGTGAGTTGCTTTCCGTTCAGTTCCAAATAGCAGGCAATTGTGCTTCCGGCAGTAATGGTATCCATACCATAATCATTGCAGAGTCTATTTGCTTTCATTATTGTCTGAATGTTGGAAATCCTACAGGAGGAACCGAACATACTTATGGTCTCATATTCAGGTATTTCCATTTCCGTGTCCTTGACTTCACGCTTGCAGGCTATGGGACAAGCATAGCAGGGTGTCTTTTTTATGGGAAAAACCGAGTTTATCTTCTCTCCAGAAATTTCCTCTGCAAAATCGAACCGGGAAAACCTGAAATTCCCCGTGGGAAGAATCCTCATATAGTTTATCAAATTGACCAGAACTGCTGTTCCATACTGGTTAAGACCTTTGGAAGATACGGGGCTGGCTACAAGGAGCCTGGTTATGTCCTGAAAATACTTTTTGTATCTACCCCTGTCAAAGATGGGTATTTTCTTATTTCCTTTCACTACAATTGCTTTTAAATTCTTGCTGCCCATCACAGCTCCCAATCCGCCACGACCACAGGTATGGGTATAGTCGTTCATTATGTTGGCAAACCTTACTCCTTTTTCTCCCGCCTTGCCTATACAGGCAACTCTCCCGAATTTCGATAATTCCCGGGTGACTTCCCGGGTATTTTTGCCCCAGAGATGCTTTGCATCTTTTATGGAGATTTTGCCATTATGAATCTCTATGTATACTGGTTCTTCTGCTTTCCCGAATACTACTAATCCGTCAAACCCGGCAAACTTCAGTTCGGGGCCAAAGCTCCCGCCACTGTTAGAATCGAATATGGTGCCGGTTAGTGGAGATTTAGAAACAGTGGCATATCGTCCGGAAGTGGGACAAGTAGTACCAGTGAGGGGTCCGGCAGCAAACACGAGGATATTTTCCGAAGAGAGTGGATCGACACCAGGCTTCACTAAATCATAGACGAGTTTCACCCCTAGACCACGGCCTCCCAGGTAGTCGGCGAGGAATTCTTCGCTTAATGGAATGGGCTCTATTTTCTTTTCAGTTAAGTAAACTTTTGCTATCTTCCCGTTCCAACCAAACATCTTATCCTCCAGCAATTATCGGGAAGAGACAAAGGGTGTCCCCTTCTTGAAGGGGAGTCTCTTTTCCTTGGGTAGACTCATTGACGATAACAAGAAGAGGTTCATTCTGGGGGATCCCTATTTTGGAAAGTAGATCTTTTACGATAGAACCTTCTTCGATATCTATCTCCAGATTGTCTCTCCGGGAAAACTTACGAACACTGGCAAATAATTTTACATTTACTTTCAACAGGAATTCCAAGTTATGAGTCAAACTTTTGTTTGCCACTCCGGTCTCGTTAAAAATGTACCTGTCACCATTTTGATTGATGGTATCGTAAAAAAGTACCTGTCACTTTTTCTAATTTAACTTTTTTTCAAAAAATAATCAACAAAAAAATCCCCGAGTTTAGAGAAAAATGGATTTCCTAAAACTCAGGGATTCTATTAACCCTCCCTTTCGGGAAGACTCCAAAGTCGATTGCTGGGCAAAAAAGTAGCCTGTCCCCTTTTTTGTCACCTTTTTCCTATGGAATTATTCGACGTATTCTCTCAAAAACTTACTTCTTGAGGGATGACGCAGTTTTCTTATCGCTTTTGCCTCGATTTGTCTTACTCTTTCCCTGGTTACATTAAATATATGACCTACCTCTTCTAAAGTGCGGGGATATCCCACTCCAATTCCAAATCTCAATTTGATAATCCTTGCCTCCCGTTCGGTCAAAGTTGATAACACTTTCTCTATTTCCTTTTGGCGCAAAACATCTAAGGCGACATTGACCGGAGAGAGGTTATCGCGGTCTTCGATGAAATCTTCCAGATGGCTTTCTTCTTCTTCACCAATAGGAGTAGCTAAGGATATCGGCTCTTGCATTATCTTTAATACGGCGCGTATTCTTTCTGGTGCCATTTTCATTTCTTTAGCATATTCTTCAATGAGAGGGTCCCGTCCATATTTCTGGCGATAGCGACGAGCAATTTTGGTCAATTTACTAATAATCTCTTTCATATGTACGGGAATTCTGATGGTGCGAGCTTGGTCGGCTATTGCCCGATTTATAGATTGCCTAATCCACCAGGTTGCATAGGTGGAAAACTTAAACCCTCTCTTATATTCAAATTTGTCAACTGCTTTCATCAGGCCGATACTGCCTTCCTGAATTAAATCTAACAAAGAGAGATTGGGGTTGATATGTTTTTTGGCAATACTTACCACCAGTCTTAAGTTTGCCTTAACCAGTTTCAGTTTACTGTCGAGAATTTCTGACTCGAGTTGAATAACCTGATTGTACAGCTTCTTTACGGCTAAGAAGTCCATTCCCATGGTTCGCTGAAGCTGGAGGAGGCGCTGAGAAATGTTTTTTAAATTCTTGTGTATTCCTTCAATCTCTTTTAAAGTTACTCCCGTTTTCTTCTTGAATTCTGAGCGGGAGATTTTCTTTGCCTTAGCTCTTCGCCAGAGCTTTTTAGCTTCAGCGAAGGGGAGTTTAAGTTTTCGCTGATAGTAATTGCTTTCCTTTTCCAGTTGTTTTAATTTTAGACCTGTCTGTTTTATTTTTGTAATTATTTTTTTAATTTTCTCTGATTTTAAGTTCAAATCGAGAATTTGTTGTAGAATTTTCTTCTTTTCCTGGCTCAATAATTTCTCGACCTTCTCTTTTGACTTGGGAGTAATTCTCTTTGCCGTTAATCTCTTCTCGCAGGCAAGGATTTTCCTCTCACTTTTAGTAATTTCCCGAACTACCCTTTTCATCTTCTGTCTCATTCTGGCTAAAGCTGCGTTAGTCTTTCGACCTCGAGGCATTAACTCCTTAGGAGTAATCTCGCGTTTCTCTAGCATCTTACCCATCTGCCTTATTTCTCTCAAAGCTATGGGGGACTCTAACGCTATCTGTTTCAGCTTCTTTTCATTATCTTTTATGCTCTTGGCTAAATACATCTCCTGAGGCCGACTAAGAAGAGAAACTTTGCCCATTTCGTTCAGGTACATCTTTATGGAATCGCCTGTTTCTATTTCAGTGGTGGGAGTTATGGGGACTAATCCTCCCTTTTCCTCCTCGGCTTTCTCCGGCCTTTCAATTATGGCAATTTTATCAACTACGTCGATTCCCAGCTCGTCCAGCTTGGCAAGGATATCGTCTATTTCGTCGGAATCGATTATGCTTTCAGGAAGTTGTTTGTTTATCTCTTGATAGGTCAGTTTTCCTGTCTCTTTTCCTTGTTCAATTAACGCAGAAATTTTTTCTTTATACTCTTTCATTTTTACTTCCTTTAAGTTGCTTTCTCAGTTTTTGAAACTTTTCTATCTTCTCAGATTGTACTGGCAAGCCTCTATCTGCCAGAGAGGCAAGTTCTTCTCTCATTTTTCTTTCTTTCTTTTCTGACTTGTGCGTTTTTACTTCATTAACCAATGCGTTGACTATCCCTGGCGAGAATTCTGCTTTTTTCTCTTCGATAGCCAATGAAGCGATAATTTGATTGATCTTGGCTGAAAATTGTAAATCCTCACTGTAAATCCTATCCATAACTATTGCTGGATCTATAGATTTCTTCTTGTCATATAATTCGTATATAACCTTCACAACCCTGGAAAGGTCGTTTATAAGGAAGTCTTCAGGTGCGACTTCTGCCCTGATTGTTTCAATTTCCTCAGGAAAATTGAGCATTACCTGCACCAGCCCCTTCTCTGCCTTGAGAACACCTTGCTGAGAAGTAGGGTCTCGAAAGTCTCTGACTAGTTCCTCTCTGTAAGAGGGCTCTTGCCACTGGTAAGTCTTTCTGTTTATTCTTCCCAGCTCTAAAAGTAATGTTTCTTCATCTACGGAAATTAACCGGGATAACTTTTTAACTTCTTCTTTTTGCTCTATCAGATTCTTTATTCTGGCAATGGTGGGCAAAACCTCTTCCACTACGGCAACTTTTCCTTCAGAAGTATTCAAATCAGTAGTTTGTGAAACTAACTTAATGCGATAATCAACTAAAGAGAGTGATTGGGAAATTTCTCTTTGAAATTTTTCTGCCCCCTGAGAGCGAAGGAAATCATCAGGGTCAGTGCCTTGAGGCAATGCCACTACTTTCACTTTCAGGCCACTCCCTATCAATAGGTCTAATCCCCTTAATGCGGCCTTAACCCCGGCGGGATCAGCATCGTATACTATTACTACCTCTTCAGCATACCGCGATATTATGGAAACATGGTCTCTGGTCAAAGCAGTTCCCAGAGTGGCCACGCTGTTCTCTACTCCAAATTGATGGCAAGTTAGAACATCTGTATATCCCTCCAAGATTATAATCTGATTCTTTTTCTGAATAGATTCCTTAGCGAGATTGAGTGCGTAAAGAATCTTTCCTTTATAAAAAACCGCTGTCTCGGGAGAATTCAGGTATTTGGGTAATCGTTCTCCTAAAACTCTTCCACCAAATGCAATTATTCTGGACTGAACATCAGAAATCGGGAAAATAATCCGATCGAAAAGCTGGTCGCGATAATCGTTTCTCTTTTCGGAAAAAGTGATCAATCCAGCTTTTTCTAATAGCTCCTTCGAATAACCTTTATTTACAGCAGCCTCTAACAACCCCCTCCCCGAACCAGGGGCATAGCCAAGTCCAAATTTGTCAATAATTTCTTCTTTCAATCCTCTCTTGTTGAGATATTCCCGTGCCTTTTGAGCGGATATGGAATTCTTTAAACACCTGTGAAAAAAGTCGGCTGCATGACGATTGATTTCAAAGAGACTCTTTTTCTCTTGAGAGACTCTGGAGGATTCCTCCCGGCTGGCTCTATCTTTGGGGAGAGAAATCCCTGCCCGCTCAGCTAACCTTTCTACAGCCTCTATAAAACTTATCTTCTCATTCTTCATCAGGAAATTGAAGACATTTCCTCCTTCTCCGCAACCGAAGCAATGAAATATCTCTTTTTGCGGTGAAACGATGAAAGAAGGTGTCTTTTCCTGATGGAATGGACAGAGCGCCTTAAAATTACTTCCTATTTTCTTTAGAGGCAAATATCCAGAAATGACCTCTACAATATTATTGCTCTGCCGTATTTGGTCTATTAAGTAGTCTGGAATAGCCAAAGTAACTCCTTCCTCTCATCCTTAGGCCATTAAGGCCCAGAATGGGCAGGCCTAACCCTCTCCTCAAAGAGGAAAGGGAACTTTCATCTTAGAAAGACTATCTCTTAATGCGGTAAAAACCCGAACAAGAAATAATATTTAGAGGGCCAAACTTCTTTATAACTCTATCTAATAGGAGGTTGAGCCCTAAAGTATCGGAGGCCATATGACCGGCTATTACTACATTTATATGGAACTTTTCTGCATTCTGGTAATGTTTCTTACTCATGTGCATTCCCACTATTGTGCCGATTCCTGAATCACTGAGTTTCTCTAAGGCTCCTTCTGACCCTTCAGTGCCACCGGTCATATCAACGAATATCTTTCCTGCCCGTCTCTTTTCAGAACCAACTATAACCTTCGGTCCACTGCCTCTCGCGGTGGACTGTTTATACTCCGGTATTTCCTTTAACAGCTCAAACACATCTTCCACTCGTTCTGGTCTCTTTTTATCTAGTAACTCCTGCAGATATGTAGTTACACAATTATCTACTGGAGTATGCACACAAATAAAGGGAATATCGAGTAACCCTGCTGCATCTACTGCCCGGAAGTGGTTTACCGGCATCACCTTGCGGCTAACGTCCTTTATCCTCTTTGCCATAAGGTCTTCTGCTATATTTATGGGAACACCATACTTGTTCAGGATGTCTGCTTGCATACCCATAACTTCATAGAAATTGGCATAGGCGCGGCCTTGGGGATGGTGGGCAAGGACTAATTCAATCTTTTTCCCCTGGGATCTTAAGCGATCGGCTAAAAGCAGTTCTGGGGTCTCTATATCAATTCCTACAAGGATGTTTTTTATTTCTTTTTTAGTGTTGTTCAATATCCTGGTATCACTATAAGGGTTACTAAGGGTTTCCTGGTCAAACTCTCTTTTTTTTGCTCCTTCCATTTTTTCAAACTCTTCTTTTTTCCTTTTTATTTCCAGTTTAACTTTCTCTACCCCACGAGGGTCGTGAGAAATTCCTTCTTCTATGACGAATTTGTAAAATCCAGTAATGTTCAATTTATCATTTCCTTTCTAATCTCCCCCTCAGAGCATTCACCATTCCCCTTGGGGAATGAGTTTTGCGCAAAGACAAATTTTTATCCGCAACCCTGTTTTCTAATGGGGGTGGTGCGAGATACGAATTTACTTCCCTCTATATAATACCGATAAGGTAGGTTCCTGCCTTCCTTTATTCCTATACGCCCTGTCCTGACGATGCTGAAGTCCTTAGAAGGAATTTCCTTCTTTCTGGGAACAATCCGGGAGATAACAAATAGTTTGTTTCCCGTTAAGTCAGCCCCGTTCATCGACCCCGTAATACCTAAAGCCTTGGTCAATTTGCCAGGGCCATTGGTAAGACAAGCTAAGGGCCCATCTATTCTTCTGTGTTTTTCCATTAGTTTTATGCCTTCTTGGGGTTCTAAGGCCCTGATCAGAACAGCCCCGCTTACGCCATCCTTTTCTGTAACAACGTTAAAGCAGTAATGGTTGCCATATACGAAGTAGATATACGCTTTCCCTGCTGGCCCAAACATTATCCTGTTACGCTGGGTAATTCCCCGATAAGCATGGCTTCCGGGGTCTCTCTGTCCAAGATAGGCTTCTGTTTCTACAATTTTACCCGAAATTACACCCTTATCCATTTTATGAACGAGGGTTTTACCTAACAGTTCTTGAGCAACGATTTCTGTCTTGCGGGAATAAAATTTTTTTGACAGTTTACTTATCAATTATCTTTTTCTGTTGAAACGACTTAAAAGCTTTAGTTGCCTTCTCTTCTGTTTCCTTTTTGACTCGGCGGCCTTTCTCTTTCTGCGAACACTGGGACTTTCATAATATTCCCTTTTCTTTATTTCCGTCATAAGTCCTGCTCTTTCGCATTCGCGTTTAAATCGCCGTAAAGCCGCATCTATAGACTCATTTTCTCTAAGCTTTACCTCGGTCACATCTTTTCACCGCCTTACGTGAATCCAGCTCCTACACAAGGGCTGGATGAATTAACCTGTGTTCTTCTAGATTTACATCGGGGGACGTTATTTGCTTCGCTACCTATCAACCTGGAGGCCAGCCTAGTTTTCGACCACCCAACAAGTGAAAATGTATGTGAAACACTGCTTGGCCAGCATCGGCATTACAATTTGCTACAATACGGAAGCCACATTGGGCAATGCTCTCTTGAGAAGCCAGTTTTTGAGCAACTAAGTAAATCTCTCCTATTAAAGCTTTGTCTTCTGAAGTCAAATCCACAATTGTGGGAATGTGCTTTTTAGGCACGATTAAAAGGTGTACCGGAGCCTGTGGATTGATATCCCTGAAAGCTATAACTTGCTCATCCTCATAAACGATATTCGCGGGAACCTTTTTGTTTACGATATCACAAAAGAGACATTCTTCCATTTTTTCTTCCAAAACATACTTTCGGACAAAATATCAACCTTTGATTATACTACAGAAAAGTCAAATTGTCAAGCGAAAAATGTGATTGAAACTACTATATCTGAGAGAGTCTCTTTTTCAGCAAGTTAATCATTGGGGTAGGAATGGGGTCTACAGAACTTATCAACGCTAAATAGGTGCTGACCCAATCACTAAGATATACGAGAGAATGGAGGCGAGACAGGAGAGATTTCCCGCTGGAAGTTACATGCTGGACTCCTGCTACCTTGTCTTTTAGAATACTTTCTGTTATTATGATTCTCTGTTTAATTCTTTCGTTTTCAGCACTGTCCCTCAGGAAAATTAGGTAGAATTTCTTCGTAAATTCGCTGCCACTGGCCCAAACTTCAATTTCATTATGGTTCATTTCTGGCAATAGACTGAAGAAAGCTATGCTCTTGCTATTTTCATTGAATTGGTTCTTCCAGCGGACAGCACAGGCAGCCAGATGCTCAGGAGCATATATGAGTAGAAAATGCCCTTTTATTCTTTCCGACAGCTCCTTTGCTAAATTGGCCTTACTCCGGGGGTTATACTGTTTACACAAGAGTTGCAAATTCTGAATTGTCTCTCGAATCTCCTCTTCTTTAGAACCAATTAATCCCAACCTTTCCAGAAGAGTAACCATGGGAAAAAATAAATACCCAAAAGTTGCCCGTGGTGGCATGCCTCCTATAATTTCAATTATATCGATGCCATCTTTCTGACATAGTTCTTTTAACTTTCCCCCACTGGTAATAGCTATGATCTTTGCGGAACGAGAGAGAGCATCCTGATAGGCAGATAGAGTCTCCTCGGTATTGCCCGAATAGCTGATGGCGAAGACTAAGGTATTCTCTCCTACATACTGTGGAAGGAGATAGCCCCTGTTGACTTCAATGGGAATATTTGCCTCTCTCTGGAGATAGGACTTTAACAGGTCACCACCTGCTGCTGAGCCTCCCATTCCACAGACCACCACCTGGTGAATGGAGTCGTATCTTTTCACATCAATGGGATATTTCTTGGTAATTTGCACTGCCTGTTCACATTGAACGGGAAAATCTTCCAGATATTTAAGCATTTCATTCATTTTGGGATTAACTCTCTAACGTTGAAATAAAATTATGGTAAGGCTTCGAATTTCTCTATAATTTTGTTTACTTCTTCTTCTTTTGAAGTAGCCAAAACCTGGTTGGCCAGTTCCCGAGCTGTAGTTAAGCTCGTCGAACGAACAATTTTCTTAATCTTAGGTATAGATAATGGGGACATACTGAACTCATTGAGACCCATACCAAGGAGAATCTTTGTAAAAGAAGGGTCTGCAGCCATTTCCCCACACATTCCCACGTGCTTGCCCACTTGATGTCCAGCATCTATTATCCTTTTGATCAGTCGCAAAATGGATAGATGCAATGGTTTGTAAAGGTGCGCGACATTTTCGTTAACGCGGTCTACTGCTAAGGTATATTGGATTAAATCGTTTGTTCCAATGCTTAAGAAATCGGCTTCCCGGGCTAGAATATCTGCAATTAAAGCAGCGGAAGGAGTTTCAATCATTACTCCTACTTTTATATTTTCATCAAAAGAGATTTCCTCTTTTCTTAATTCATTTTTTACTTCTTCGAGCAACTCATTGGCGTGTCTCAGTTCCTTTGCACAACATATCATGGGATACATTATCTTCAAATTCCCTTCTACTGAGGCGCGAAGAATAGCCCTTAATTGGGTTTTAAAAACATAAGGATATCTAAAGCAGAGCCGAATTGCCCTCAAGCCCATAAAAGGATTGCGCTCTGGAGAAATGCCAAATTCGCCCACAAACTTATCTGCTCCCAGGTCCATTGTCCTGATTATCACCGGATAAGGCATCATTTTTCGAGCTACAGAGGCATACTGTTGATATTGTTCTTCTTCCGATGGCAGATCGGCTCGATTTAAATAGATATACTCGGTACGGAATAATCCAATTCCTGTTGCACCGTGAGCATGAACCGAGGGAATTTCTTCCGGGACTTCAATATTTGCATGTAATTCAACATTATGCTCATCAGCTGTGACTGCTGGAAGGTCTGTCAGTTTCTTCAATGCTTCTTCAACATTGGAATATTTTAGCTTCTGGCGTTCATAATTCTCCACTGTTTCTGAATCGGGATCGATAATAACAATTCCTTCTATTCCGTCTATGATTATTGTGTCACCTAGATTGACTTTCTTAGTTACATTTTTCAAACCTACTACAGCAGGAATCTCTAAAGATTGTGCCATAATCGCGGTATGCGAAGTCCTTCCTCCAATATCTGTAGCAAATCCTATCACATTCTCTTTGCGCATAGCAATCGTGTCGGCAGGAGTAAGATTATGAGCGACTACAATTACTGACGATGGGAGAGTAGCCAGTTCTTCCCTTTCCCGGCCAAGTAAGCGCTTCAATACTCTTTTCACCACATCCAGAATGTCACGACTACGGTCCCGTAGGTATCCGTCATCGATTATATTGAAAGTCTTTGTTATTTTATCAAATACCGTCTGGAGAGCGTATTCGGCATTTACTCTTTGCTCCGTAACCATTTTTGTGACGTCATTTCGAATAATAGGGTCCTGCAAAATTAGGAGATAAGCATCAAAAAGACGTACGTGTCTCTTGCCAAGTTGCTTCAAAGCTTTCTGCCTTATTCCGTCCATCTCCTCCCTTGTCTCAGCAACTGCTTTGCGAAAGCGAATAATTTCCTGTTTTATATCAGCAGGGTCAATTGTTCTCTTGGAAATATAGAATTCTTCTTCTTCGAGGAGGAAAGCTCGTCCAATCACAATACCAGGTGAAGCAGCAATTCCTTTTAACATAACCTCTACTCCTCATCAAATTTTTTTGCAAATAACTCTTCTATTTTTTTTATGGCTTCTTTTTCATCTTTTCCATTAACAATTACTGTTATCTCAGAACCGAACTCTGCTGCCAACATCATAATTCCCAAAATGCTATCTCCGTCAACTTCCTGGCCATTTTTAATTATGGCTACTTTTGATTGGAACTTAGCGATAGTCTGGGCAAGAAGTGCCGCAGGTCTTGCATGTAGACCTAATTTATTCTTGATTTTAAAATTTTTTTCTATCATTAAACATTCCCAATATCAGAATATATAGGCTCCTACGCAGGAAATTCCAATAAGCAAATACAAAAGCTTTGCGGAAGAAATTCGCCAGCGATTAAGTAAGACAACCGAAAGAAAGAACGCTAAAAAGTATAGTCTTTCTATCGCTCTCCAGTCCCTAAACAGTAATACTACAATAGTGAGTAAAACAAGAGCTAAACCAATAAGATGGCTACTCCGTATTGTACGAAGATAATGCATTTTCTCAAGAAGTCTCACCACTTTAGTCTTCTTTTCATAACCTTCCATCACTCCTTTAATGCGAGTATGAAAGTGCAGAAAATTATAGAGAAACAGAAAAATTAGTGGCGCCAGCCAGGCGCCTTCCCACTTCTTTAAATATATAATCACCAGAACGCAAGCTACCAATGCAGTAAAGGGTCGCCACGCTCCCCAAAATAGTGAATCGCCAATACCTCCGAATGCTCCACCCATACTCATCTTTACTGCGCTAATTTCTTCCGCTTTGACCTCTCCTCCCTTTGCCATTTCTTCTTCCAGACGCGCCACTATCCCTACTAACACATTTGCAAAGTATGGATGGGTATTGAAAAATTCTAAATGTCTCTTATAAGACTGGATCCTTTTCTCTTTTTCAGGATAGAGCTTATTCAGAACTGGTGCCAACATGTAAAGAAATCCCAAGTTTTGCATCCGCTCGAAATTCCATACAGCTTGCACACAAAAGGACCTCCAGCAAAGACGATATAAATCGAGTTTCTTGATTATTCTATTGCCCATTAGATTATACGATTTTCAATCGGGAAATTTGTACCTATAAATCTCTGAAGGTATTAAAAGCTATTGCTAAACCCAGAGCAGGTAACAGCCTATATGCAAAATTCAGACCTGTCAATATGCCATACGGTAAACAGGAAAATAATTTGGGCAGAAAATATACTCCTGCACTAATTGCAATCAGAGAGAAAAGGAATCCTTTAAGAAAAAACAGAAATAAGCTAAAATAATTGACTTTTCCTAAGGCTTTTAAATTACCTTTGGGGATTTCTCGATCTAAGTAGTGCACGAAATGTGCATTTAGTTTTCTTTGCTTAATATCTATGCGCGTAAAAATTCCTCCCAGAGGCATCGTAAGTGCTAGGACGATTATTCTGTAAGAACCCTGAAAATTATTACCCAGGGGGAGCATTCTCTCGGTCAACATTATCAGAGTTGTGCAAGTTACAGCTACTATTGTTGCATCAGGAGGAATAGCTGCGCCCACGGATATCACATTTATCCAAATGAGTTCTAAAAGAACACCAATAATGAGTCCTGTTTTGAGGTCTCCTAATAATAAACCTATGAGGGGTCCACAGACAATAGGCCTGGAGACCATTATTTGTCCCCAAGCACTTACATCTAAACTTAACAATCCTCCAATAAAACTAACTGAAAGAATTTCAGCGGTCACAATCTTATACAACTCCACAAAAGTGGTGTCCCCCAGGGCTGGTGCGAAACACCAGCATATACACCAAGTTAGGCATTCTTTGTCACTTTTTTATAATATAAAAAAATGCTGTTGCTAAAATTCTACTTCTGCTTGAATATGTTCTGGGAGAAACATGTACCCATTCACTATATTTAGAAAGAATTTGAAACATAGTTTTTATTGTAAATTTGTTTACATGTTCACGATGTCGATCACGCCAGCCTTTCACTGGAACGGAAATAATTAGAATACCTTGTTTTTCCAATAAATTCCAAAGATTATCTAATACTTCTTGATACTCTTTTATATGCTCTAAAACTTCTATTGATAGAATTGCATCTAAAGTTTTCCCAGGAAGAGAATTAATATTGGCAAAGTAATAAAAAAAATTCCCGTGTATATCTTTATTTCCAAGATAACTCTTTCGTGCAAATTCAATGGCTTTAATACTATGATCTATAAGAAAAAATTTTTTGTCTCTTAATTTATCTGCTAGTAATTTTATATTACCACCAAGCCCACTGCCAAAATCAAGAATATTTTTTTTATCTTTAAGAAGAGGGGTTATTTTTAATAAGCCTTTATCTTGTTTTATAATTCCTTGAGAAATTTCTGAAGCATAGACTTTATCCCAGTATTCTTCTGTACATGGATTAGATAACTTTTTAATTGATTTTAATAATTTCATTTTCATTCCTCTTATGACAAATGAGGGTCATCATCAACAACTAAAATATTCTTATTATCCATCTTTCCTTCATTTTATCTCACAAATTACAACTTAGAGGTTTTCAATTTTTAGTTTCAAAGTGATAGTCTGTTTCTCTTTGGGTTTTAGATTTAATTTCCAGTGAGGAAATACAACTGATTGTTGATACATACGTTCGT
Organism: Clostridia bacterium; assembly: GCA_030671905.1. Lineage (GTDB taxonomy): Bacteria > UBA6262 > WVXT01 > WVXT01 > WVXT01 > WVXT01. Next base: position 13,362 of record DAOVHK010000002.1, read on the forward strand.
AAGCTGCATCTCCTTCCGAGATTGTTTCTATGGGAAAATGCCACAAACAACAATGTGGGTTGAATTCCAAAGTTATATTTATTCCATAATGCTCGTCGTGCATACCAATTTCCTTCAAATCAGAAATTTCTCCAAATGAAGAGAAATCTTTTTTCTCCTTTTTATCGGGAACATAATAATAACATCTTTTATCTTCTGATGAAGAAAAAGAGAAGTTAAATTCAGAACCGAACCATAATTCTGCGTGGTTCTCTCCTTTATTGACAATTTGATAAATAATGATAATTTCCGCCGAGTTCGCTGATACTGTTATTTTCTTTTCCACTTTTATGGGTTGCTGAAAATCTCCTACCCAGACAAATCCTTCTCTAACGAAGTTTATTCCGCTCGGTTCAATTCTATACATGTAAGATTGGTCGACGAAATCTCCCTGTTCTCCATACTGGCAAGTTGAGAAATCAAAGATCTCTGTATCAGGATGTAAGAAATGGTCTACCAAGGAGGCCCTTTCATACCAATCATAGTGAAGATATTTCACCAAGTCCTTGTCTTTTACTTTTTCCATATTATGAATTGATTTTACACTTTTATTTTCCATATCGGATTTAGAATCAAAGAGACTGGCTCGAATAATCTCTTCATGGTAAGCTTCTTTCCTTCGAGTCAGAGTAGTTAGCAGATTTAAGTTTTGTGGCTTATAATCTAATTCGAACAGAGATGCTCCCATAGATGGTTTAAAGTAGGCATTGAGTAAGGGGGTACTGACCAAAACCTCTGGATTTCCATCCATGTCGAAATCGAATTCCTCTGTTTCTATACATTTAGAACCTGTTTGGTTCTTACCATCGACAGTTTTTTCTGCATTAATCAGATGTTTATAAATCGCTTTTCTAAGATGGGGAAAGTAGAGTCCTCCGAAAACGCCATGCCAGTAAGCGCAATTGCACTGGCCTTTCCAGAGTTCATCCCTCGCTTTTCCCAACCAATCTGGAAGTTCTACATTTCCTCCCTTAAATTCCACTGAAAACTCATTTCCTTTTTTATTACTCCCTCTTTCCGAGGCGTGTATATTCTTAGCTGCTTTGAAAATCTTGTTGCTAACTAACAGCATCTTCTTCTGCATCCAGTTACTCTCGGTGTATTTCACAAAGAAGTTTCGCCAGAAGCCTCCTTTCAGAAACCTTGCATATCGTTCGGACTGAGGCAATTTTTTAACTTTTCTCTGGATATCAGTAAATTCCTTTCTCGTCTTAGTGGGTAAAACCCATTCCATCATTTGGGAATAGGAACCTGTGGGAAGATATATTCTTCCTTTAGGTTCAAACTGGGCAATGCATTCAGAAAAAGTAACTGTTCTAATCCATTTTTTATTTCTTTCTAATTCGGTAAAGAACTGCTCAAGCCAATTATGTTTATAGGCTAGCTCATAGGTGCCTGGCCAGATGCCAAACTTCTCTCCGTCATCAGCCATTACTACCAGTCTCTCTTCTTTCTCCGTTGCCTGTGATTTAAAATACTTAATGACTTCTTCTACGGGATGGAAAGGCATGAGAAATCGTAGCTTTTCACTAATTGGAAAAACTTTGAGAGGATAGCCTTGTTCCTCGGTAAGATAATACCCAAAAAGTTGTTCCTCAAAAAGCCCTGCAGATTTGAAAGGCAAATCGTCAATGACAGTATATTCTACACCTGCCTGAGAAATTGACTTTGCTAAATGTGGCTCCCAGACACGTTCTGCTAACCACATACCTTTTGGTTCGTAATCAAACAAGTCTCTGATATATTTGCTCAATTTCATTATTTGACCAGTCCTATCACGGTCGTATAACATAGCTAAAATTGGTTCATAGTAGCCACCGGTCATAAGTTCAATTTGCTCGGTTTGTAAAAGATTCTTTATCATTGAAATAAATTCTGGATGATGTTTAACAATCCACTCTAGAAGGACTCCGCTAAAATGGAAAGTCGCTTTTATGCCAGGATGTTTTATCAGAACTTCCAGGAAGGGAAGGTACGCCTTCTGGTAAGCCTCTTCAAAAATGGCTTCAAAATTACCAACTGGCTGATGATTATGAATACCGAATGCGAAGTTTATTTTTTTCATATTTTCAAGATTTCCGAGAGGGACTTGAAATTTGTGTACGCAGACTAAAGTCTGCTACTCCTGCGTTATTTCTCTCTTGATAACTTTCATTATATCAATTTTTTCATCATCAGGAACCATTCTTGCTTCCAAGTGGACTCCAAGCTTATCCAGTTCCTGAAAAGCTTGAATGTCTTCTTTGCTGACTGAAATAGCTTTGAGAATTTGTTTCTTATCAGGAGAATAATGCATTCCCCCCACATTTACTTCTTTTATTCTCACTCCTTTATTGATTAAATTCAGAACATCCTGGGGTGAGACGAGAAGAAGCATCGCCTTATCCCCTTCAAATTGACCATTCAGTATCGCTTCTTTCGCTTGAGTTATAGTCAAAATGGATATCTTGGCGTGGTCTGGAACTGCCATTGAAAACAGGGTTTTTTGCATTCGGTCACTGGCAACAAAGTCGTTGACTACAATCACATGATTAATTTTCAGGAATTTCATCCAGTTTTCAACTACTTGACCGTGAATTAACCGGTCATCAATTCGCACTAGAACCATGCCCATTATTTATTTTTCGCCTTTGAGACTTTATCAAGAAACTTTTGTTTGACATCAAGAATGCTCTGTTCACCCTTTTGGCGGATGAGACGAGCCAATTCTTTCAAAGGGAGAGCCTGACGATAGTTTATACCAGTAATTAGCATCGGCAAATTAACTCCACTAATAATTTCAACCTTCTCATCATTAACAAACTTGAGGCTGGCGTTTGCCGGTGTACCTCCAAACATATCCACGAAAATGATTTTCCCTTCCGATTGTTCGTTCCCTTCTTTTAGTATCTTTCCTACCCTTTTACTTAATGTGTCCAACCCATCATTCTCATGTAAAGATAATGCCCATACTTCCTTCTGCTCTCCTAAAATAACCTGCGCTGCTTTAACTAACTGCCGACCAAAATCGCCGTGAGTTATAATAATGAATCCAATCATTTGATACGCAGACTGAAGTCTGCTACTCCTATAATGCTTTCTTTATACCGATTTTTCAATGTCACGGTACTGAGTTTTAACAGGGTACTTCTTTCCCAGAAACTTATTCAATTCATTCACAACAATTACTGAACGATGGCGCCCTCCCGTGCACCCCACAGCTATGGTCAAATAAGATTTCCCTTCTCTAATATAGTAAGGAATTAGAAATTTCAATAACCCAGAATATTTCCTCAAAAACTTCTGGGTAACAGAGAATTTCAAAACAAATCGGGAAACTTCTGGATTGTTTCCGGTTAATGGTCTCAGTTTTTCTATATAATGGGGATTAGGTAGAAAACGAGTGTCGATTACCAGATCGGCGTCAACCGGGATACCATATTTATAGCCAAAAGCAACTAGGCTGACATTCATCGTATCCAGTTCCGGTACCTCTCTGAAACTAGAAAAGACCACTTGCTTAAACTCCTGAGGCGTGAGAGTTGTAGTATCAATGATCTTATCAGCTCGTTCTTTTATTCCCATAAGTCTCTTTCTCTCTTTGATGATAACCTCAAGTATACTTCTTCCTTCCTTATCCAGGGGGTGTTTCCTGCGCGTTTCACTATATCTTCTCACCAGGACAGAATTACTGGCTTCTAAAAAGAGAATCTGGTGGCTGAATCCCATTTTACCGAGTTCTTCTAATGAACTAAAAAGGTCATCTAAAAAGTCTCCTTCTCGAATGTCAATGCCTAAAGCGACTTTCTTCATTTTATACTTCAACTGTAAACAAATTTCAGCAAATTTAGGTATCAGGGTAGTAGGTAAATTATCTACGCAGAAATATCCCAAGTCCTCAAAATTCTTTAAGGCTGTACTTTTTCCTGCTCCTGAAAGCCCTGTTATTATGACAAAGTTACCCTTGGCCATATATTTCTATTTTCCTTCCTCTGGGGAGAATTGAAGCAGAACTTCGCTCTGCGGCTACATTCTGCATCCCGATTTTCAATCGGGAAAATTGTGCCTATTTTTTTTTCCTCTTTCGCTGGGTGATTTTTATTATTTCCTTATCCAACTCACTAATTGCGGAATATCCCTCTCTTCTTAGTCGCTGATTCATAGCTGCTACCTCAATAATACTCGCTATGTTCCTTCCAGGACGAATCGGGATTACTAATTCCGGAACATTAACTTCCAGAATCGTTGTATATTTCTGGTCGAAACCAAGTAGTTCGTACTCTTTGGTTTTGTCCCATTCTTCAAGTCTAATTACCAGATCAATTTTTGCCGAATTTCTTACCGTACTTGCTCCAAACAATTTTTCAACATCTATTATTCCCAGTCCTTGGACTTCTAAATAGTAGCGGATCGGTTCCTTGGCAAAGCCAATAAGAATGTTGCCCCTACGCTGTTTAATTTCTACTACTTCTCCAGCAATTAAACGATGTCCTCTATCGATAAGTTCTAGGGCACACTCGCTTTTGCCAATGCCCGTCACTCCTAATATCAAAATCCCAAGACCGTAAACTTCAACCATCACTCCTTGAACAGATTTAGTGAGTGTAAGTCTATCCTCTAAAAAAGGCGAAAGGCGATTTACGAATGTAGAAATAGAAATGGAGGTTCTAAAGACCGGAATTTTCGCTTTCTGCGCCATTTTTATAAATTCTTGAGGAGGAGCAAAATTGCTGGTAACAATAAAACATGGGATTCCCTTGGAGAATATCCCGCTTAACACAGTGGCTTTTCCCTTGATGTCTAACTTCTTTAAATAATCTAGTTCTTCCCGGTCTAAAATCTGGAGTTGACCAGGAGGTAAAATATCTGCCTCGCCAGATAACGCAAGGCCAAGACGATGAACTTCCCAGCTGGTTATTTTACGATTTAAACCTTCCTTTCCAGCCACAAGCTGCAAACCTAACTCTGCCTTTTTCTGTTTAAGTAATTCTTTAACCAGAAGCTTTGCCATTGTGAACTAACCTCTTATTTGTTCACCATTGCACTAATTAATATACATCTTCTTCCTTGATAATCTTAATTACTTCACTTGGGACCTTTGCTTCTCGTAGTGCCTGGCGAAAGAACTTATCCTTAAGGAGACGGGATATTTTCGCCAATACTTTCAGATGCATCCCTGCTGAGTCCTGGGGAGCGATCAGGAGAAAAATTATATATACCTTTTCTCCGTCTAAAGCATCAAATTCTACTCCCTTTCTGGATGTGGCAAATGCACAGACGATTTCTGTTACTTTATCTGTTTTAGCATGGGGAATTGCTACCCCCTGTCCAATCCCGGTGGAACCTAATTTTTCTCTATCCAATAGAGCCTGAAGTATTTTTTCTTTTGCATTTTCTTTTATTCTCTTGGCAACCACCAACTTATCAATTAACTCTTTCAGCGTCTCTTTCTTTTTGATTGCTTGTAAATCTATTTCAATGGCATCTTTGCAAAGAAACCCCATAATCTTCATCCTTTTCTCCTCCTATGCAAAATGGTCTTTTTTTTCATTATTTTTGCTTTATAATTAAACTACATTTTAATAATTTTGTCAATTACGGAAGATGAAAAGAATCAACAAACTAAAGTCTGCTACTCCTTGTTTTTACATCTTGAATTTTTCGCCTAAGTAAACTTTGCGCGCTTCTTCTGATTCCAATAACTCTTTAGCAGTTCCCGAGAGCAAAATTCTTCCCTCATACATAATATAGGCTCTATCGATGATTTCCAGTGTCTCTCTAACATTATGGTCTGTAATCAGCACTCCCAATCCATTATTTTTGAGCCGGGCAACAATCTGTTGAATTTCCACGGTGGTTATGGGATCAATGCCTACAAATGGTTCATCCAAAAGAATGTATTGAGGAGTGGTTACCAGGGCTCGGGAAATCTCTACCCTTCTCTTTTCTCCTCCGGATAGTAAGCAGGCCTTATTTTCTGCTAAATGTTCCACTCCCAACTCTCGAAGTAGACTTTTCAATTTTTCTTTCTTTTCGGACTGAGTTAGTTTGGTTGTCTCCAAAATAGCCTCTATGTTTTTCCTGACTGAAAGTCGCCTGAATATGGAAGGTTCCTGGGATAAATAACCAATCCCTTGCCTGGCTCGCTTATACATCGGTAACTCTGTTATGTCCCTTCCCTCCAAGAATATCCTGCCTTTGTCGGGACGAAGGAGGCCCACAATCATATAAAAGGTAGTTGTTTTACCAGCCCCGTTTGGACCAAGCAGGCCTACAATTTCACCCGGGTTTATTTCTATTTCTACATCATCAACAATTTTGCGATGTGAATATGTTTTAACCAGACCACTTGCTAATAAGCTCATTTTCCACCATTCAATAGAAATATTTGGTCGCGTAGGGGCGACCTTTATGGTCGCCCAGGGGCTTTATGCCCGTAAAATTACGCCCATAAAGGGCTACACTACTGGTTTTTGGGGTAGATAGATGCCTTTACATTTCCTTCCATAATGATTCTTTGTTCATCGATAAACATAGTAATGATTTCTGCCGAGTAGTTAGCCTTTGCTTGTTCGTTATCCTGGTAAATACAGGGAGAACCTCCGGATAGAACAATTTTTTTTATTTCATAATCGTAGTCAAGAATCTCGCCTGTAGCCGTTATTTCTCCGTGTTCTACCCTGGCATCACCCTGTACATGAACTTTTTTCCCATTGTCCAATAACTTTATTACTTCTCCTTCCATTTTTATTCTGTCTTCGGGATTCTCCTCATCGATTCGGATGAGTTCTGGATTGCCAGTTAAAGTACTCTTCTTGCTATCCACATTGTAAGTTAATCGGTCAGAAAAGGCTTCCAGTTTTATAGATTCTTCTGGATAGGCTATAAAATGGACATTCCCTTCTCCTACTATATAGTTCTTTTTCTCATAATGTTCCATTATATCGGAAGTTATTACATCTTTTCCCCTAACCAATTTTACGTCTCCAAGAAAACGAGTGATTTCCCCCCTTCCCAATACTTCCATCCTCTCCCCTGTAATATTCACTGGCTGCTTGGGCTTCTCAGCAAAAACTGCGCTTACAAAAATGAATGGCAAAAAAAGTAGAATACTCTTTTTCATGTTATTTTAGTGATTTGTGGATTACTTTTACGTTCTTTTTTATAACAATTTTCTCCAACTCTGGATCTGACTCTAATCCCTGCCCGGTGATTATTGTGTCACCCTTTTCCTGGCGAACAAAATCATCAGTAACTATTTTCTTTCGCTGGGTATCCCACTTCAGGCTTTCTGTCTTTAACGTTATTCCTTCTTTTTCAGAAGTAACTATTACGTCTCCCCTCACTTCCATATCGCCTGATGGAGAAAGAAGTTCCCCTTCCCTGGCAGTTAGAACAGAAGTAATTTTCCCCTGGTCATAAAACCTAATTTTGAGTTTCTGTACAATTGTCCTTCCTTCTTTCTTATAAATTTCCGCTCTATCTGCCTCCAACTCCCACTCCTTCTCTCCCTGATTTGTGTGGGTGAGGGTAAAATTTTCTATGGCCTGGTCAGGAAAGGACTTTTTGTCAGAAATTTTTGGTTTTTCGGATTTCTCTTTTCCACAACTTGATAAACTAACAATAATGAGAAAAGTAAATACCCAGAAAAAATTCTTCTTCGCCATAATGTTATTGTTCATTTATTACAATACTCTCCAGTAGCCTTTTCCCATTTCCCCTGTAATTTCAGTATCAGCTCAACCACTTCCCGCAAGACACCCCGACCACCCTCAGTTTTGGTTACATAATCTACTACCCGTTTTACCTCTTCTGGCGCATCTTTCGGACAGAAAGATAGCCCTGCCCTCTTCAGAACCGGTATGTCCACAAGGTCGTCTCCAATGTAGGCGAAGTTTTCCGCCTTAAGTTTAAATTCTTGTAAAATCTCTTCAAGGGCTTTACCTTTGTCCAGTCTTTTAAGACGAACGGCTTCTATCCTTAAATCCTCTATTCTCTGTTCCACCTGTTTACAACCTCTTCCGGAGATCCAGGCAAATCTCAAATTTCCTGCACGGCGAGCAAGATTAAACCCCAGACGGTCTTTAACGTTCCAGTTCTTTATCTCCTCTCCAGACTCCATAATTACAATATCGCCCGGGGTGAGCACACCATCAATGTCCATTCCTATCATCTCTATATTTTGGGCTTTTGCTTTGATTTTTTCATCCATTTCGTCATACCTCAAATTATTGCGGGCATAAAGCCCCTTCCTTATCGGGCGACCACGGCGGGTCGCCCCTACGTGACTTAAAGAATGCCTTGGGAAAGAAGGTCCCTCTCGTCTACAATTCCTATGGGATAGCCTTTTCCATCTACTACAGGTATATTATCGAACTTCTTCTCCTGCATCACTTTTGCTGCCTCTATAGCCAGTATGTCATGGGTAATAGTCTTTGGATTTTTGGTCATTACGGTATGAATTTTCTTGTTTAGAATTTTTTCATCTTTCTGCAATCTACGTCGCAAATCCCCATCAGTGAAGAACCCCACCAATTTACCAGAACCGTCAACGACGCTCGTTGCACCGAGACGCGTTTTAGTCATTACCAATAACGCTTCTCTAACTGTCTTTTCCTGATGGATTACAGGATTATCTTTGCCTTTTCTCATTATGTCTTTAACCTTAAGGAGTAACCTTTTGCCCAGGATTCCACCAGGATGGAGACGAGCAAAGTCCTCTTTTTTGAACTTCTTTCTTTTCAACAGGGAAATCGCTAAAGCATCGCCCATGGCTAACATTGCTGTTGTGCTTGCTGTAGGAACGAGATTATAAGGGCAAGCTTCCTCTTCTACTTTCACATTAATGACTAAATCGCTTTTCTTTGCTAATTTCGATTTAGGTTTTCCGGTTATGGCTATTAACTTTAAATTCATTCTCCTTATCACCGGCAAGAGTTTCTCAATCTCTTCAGTCTCCCCACTATGTGAGAGAGCTAAAACTAAGTCTCCTTCAGTCATCATTCCCACGTCACCAAGAATCCCTTCTGCGGGGTGGAGGAAAAATGCAGGAGTGCCTGTAGAGGCCAGGGTAGCTGCAATCTTTTTCCCAACCAATCCCGACTTTCCCATGCCCATAACTACAATTCTCCCCTTACAGGAAGCTACTATTTCCACAGCCTTTTCAAAATTACGGTCAATAGTGGAGATAAGATTCTTTATAGCTCTGGCTTCAATTTTTAAGACCTTTTTTGCTTCTTCAATACTTCCCACAAGACACCCCTTCTCCCTCTCCCCCAAAGAAAGAGGGGAATTTATTATCACAGCCCTACAGAATCGGAAATTAATCTTTCAGGAATATCCGCAACAAAATATAAGCGATACCTAAAATAGCATAAATGATTGCTAAAACTTTCAGATGCCATTTCCAGGTTGGTTCTTCTATCAGAACAGGTCTAATGTCTGCTTTGCATTTTACACAAAATTTGGCATTCTCTTTGTTGTCATGCCCACATTTTGGACAACGCATATGTACCTCCAGAGTCTTATTCTTTACAGGTTGTCTTGACTACTTTATCTATTTTTATTAGTTTTTCCAATAGCTCTTTTACTCGACTCAATCTAATCATATTTGGGCCATCGCTTAGAGCTTTCTCTGGTTGTGGATGAACCTCTAAAAAAAGTCCATCAATGCCTGTTGCTACTGCTGCCTGAGCAAGGAAAGGAACATATTCTCTCTCCCCGGCAGTGGTGGTTCCCTTTCCCCCTGGTTTTTGAACACTGTGGGTAGCATCGAAAACTACAGGATAACCAAAGGACCTTATTATGGGTAAAGATTTCATGTCTACAACTAAATTATTGTAACCAAAACAACTTCCTCTTTCTGTCAACAGGATATTTTTGTTTCCAGTCGATTCTATTTTTTCTATTACATTCTGCATATCCCAGGGGGCAAGGAATTGCCCTTTCTTTACATTTATTGGTTTCCCTGTCTTGGCTATGGATATGATAAGGTCAGTCTGTCGGCATAAGAATGCCGGAACCTGTAAGATATCGGCTACCTTGCTAACCAATTTAACTTCTTCTATCTGATGAACATCGACTAGTAATGGAATATCGAATTCTCTTTTGACTTTCTCTAAAATCTCCAATCCCTTCTCCAATCCAAGACCCCGATAGGACTTGATGGAAGTTCGATTGGCTTTATCGTAAGAAGACTTGAAAATAAAGGGGATGTTTATTTCACCTGTAATCTCTTTTAATCCTTCTATTGTCTTTCTGACCTGGTCTTCCGATTCGATAACGCAGGGCCCAGCAATCAGAACCAGAGGTCTGTTTCCTCCGATTTCAGTATGGCCGATTTTTACTATTTTTACCATTTAATTTCCTCAAAAGACAATACGGGCATAAAGCCCTACATTACAAAAGCCCAAGTGCTATTTTAATGGAATAGCTTCATCGATTAACATTATGGGAATGTCGTCTTTAATAGGATACATCAGTTTACAGCCATCACAGATTATCCCGTTTTCTTTTTCATTTAAATGGACGTTGCCCTTGCATTTGGGGCAGGCTAAAATATCTAATAGCTCTTTGTTAATGGCCATAAAACCTCCTTATCCAGAATTTTTCAATATTTTTCTGACTTTTTCCAGGTCTTCCCGAGTGTCCACGCCAACAGAATCGCATTCTGTAATTACTACTTTTATTTTGTATCCATTCTCCAAAGCCCTCATTTGTTCTAAGTCCTCAATTTTCTCTAAAGGGGTCTGCTTCATCTGGACAAAATTTAGAAGAAAGTCTCTCCTGTAGGCATAGAGGCCGATGTGTTTGCAACAGACAGAACCGAGACTTTCCAACTCTAACGAATCCCTAACATAGGGGATTTGTGCACGAGAAAAATAGAGAGCAAATCCACCATTGTCTATTACCACTTTAACTACATTGGGATTATTGAGTTCCTCTTGTGCAATTATTTTCCGGGCAACAGTGGCTATATCGATAGTTTTATCTTCAATTAATGCTTGTGCCACTTTTGATATAACTTCTGGAGAAATCAGAGGTTCATCTCCTTGAATGTTTACGAAGATATCTGCATTTAACCCTTTGGCTACTTCAGCTACTCTGTCAGTACCACTTCTACAGTTAGAAGAGGTCATTATTGCTTTGCCTCTAAAATTTTCAACTGTTTTGAAAATTTCCTCGTTATCTGTGGCTACCAGGATGTCGTTCAGAAGTTCCGCCTTCTTTGCTTGTTCGTAGACTTTCTGAATCAAGGGTTTACCGAGGATGTCGGCTAATACTTTACCTGGAAAACGCTTCGAATCGTAGCGGGCTGGAATGATCCCTATAATTTTCATTCTTCCTTTAAAAGTGCTTCATGCCCCCTCACCCTCTCTCCCAAGGGAAAGGAGATAGCGAAAAGGAACATATCTCTACAAAACTCAATCTTTTATTTTAGCATATAATTGAAATAATTGCTAATACAAATTATGGCTTAAACTTTTGTAATAAAACAATATTATGAGCATGAAAGTATCTCATCACAGGAAACAGCTTTAAGCCTTTAAATCCAATGGAACTTAATTCCTTCTCAAAAGCACCGAGGGGCAACATGCTTATCTTCTTGTTGACATTTTTAATCCGGCATCTCACCCATCTTTCTACACTATGTAAGAGATTATAGCGATAAAATGAGAGTATGACGATTTTTTTTGCCACTCTGTGAAGTTCTTTTAAAATCTGAAATCGGGCGCTGGAATGAAGGATGTGCTGGAATAATCTTATGGTTACGATGCAATCGAAGGAATTATCTTTTAAGGGTAAGTGCTTTATATCTCCTACCAAGAAGTGGTGAGGGGAATTAGTAGAAAGAGAATATTTTCTGGTAGTTAGAACCATGGGAAAAGAGACATCTGCACTGGTTAAATTGAGACTTTTTTTCAGGAGCAACTCGGAAAAGCGCCCATAGCCACAGGGAACGTCCAGTATTGAAATGGACTTCTCTTCTATAGACTCAAAAATTTTCTCCAGTATCTTGCGTTCCCTCTTGTTAACTACCTTCTGGTCAATACCCTTATATCTGGTTCTTTTGTATTCTTCTACATCCATTTTTTACTTTCTACCATTTATAATTTTTTTATTTTATCTTTTTTACCTGCTTTACAACTTCTTCCACTGTTATAAGCTCCATGCAATCCTGAATCTTGCATTTTCTACAACCCTTTCTGCGGCAGGAGAGTAGACTTAAGTCTTTCTTGATGACAACATTCCCTGAACCGTAAGGGCCATTTCTTTGGGGATCGGTGGGCCCATAAAGTCCAATTGAAGGAATAGAGAAAGATGAAGCAATATGGAGTGGTGCGCTGTCGCTCCCTATGAACAGTGTGCACCTGGAAATAAGAGAAGCTAATTCTTTGAGACCTGTCCTGGGAGCAATTAGGGGTTTTTCTTCCATTAGACTATTTATAGATTCAATTAGATTTTCTTCCCCAGGACCCCAGAGGAACACTGTTTTCGCTTTAAACTTTTTTATGAGAATATCGGCCAGGTGAGCATAGTTCTTGCTTGGCCAAATTTTGCTCTTCCAGCTTGAACCAGGATTTAAAGCAATTAGAAATTCTTCTTTCTCTATCCCTTCTCCTTCTAAAAATCGTTCCACGTATTCCTTTTCAGGTTCTCCAATTTGAATTAAAAATTCTTTCGTTTCTATCTGTGCTCCTAAAAGATTGGCTAAGGCGAGGTACCTCTCCACTGCGTGCCAATCTTCAGGAAATGGAGGAGCTTTAAAATTAATAAATAGTGAGTTGAATTCCCTGCCGTTCTTGGGATCGAAGCCGAGCCTCGTCTTTGCGCCTGTTATATAGGCAAATAGTCCACTGCGGAATTGGCCGTGGGAATCTACTACAAGATCGAACTTCCTGTTCCTTAATTTCTTTATAAGCGGCCACAGTCTACTAATCCACCTATCCCTGTCAAAGGTAATGACTTCATCCAGGTAGGGATGTCCGAGGAGGAGCTCTTCTGCCTTTTTCTGGACCAGCCAGGCAATATATGCATAGGGGTACCTTTTTCTCAAAGCTCCCAAAAGAGGAAGGGTGTGTACAACGTCACCTATCCCACTTAACCTTATAATCAAAATCCTCCGGAATTCTTGTAATATCATTTTGATTTCTTGACTTTTCTCTCCAGCAATTCGTCAATTCGGTCAATGAGGTCATTGCGACTTAGATTGGCAATGTCTATTTTTCTCTTAATCCTTCCAATATAGGCATCGTTAACATCAGACCTTCTGGCTTCGTTTTCAAGATGCCAGAGTTGCATATTTTTCTGACATAAGTGATCCACTAAGACTCCTAGTGTTCTTGAAATCTTCTCTTCCACTTTGGGCTGTTTATATAGCTTCACTTTTTCATCTCTTAACTTTACTTTTCCCTTCAATGCCTGAGCTAAAAATTGATTCATTTCACCAATCAACTCTCTGCGCTGGGACTGAACTACATCTATTTTCTTTTTACTCTTTTTTCCTTTTTTTCTTAAATTATTAAGCCTGATGTTTTTGATAGTTAATTTGTCAACTAAACTTCCCAATGTCTCTGCCAAATCTATCCTCCTTTTACCCCCTCACCCTGACCCTCTTCCCCAGGGGATAGGGGACTTTCTTTTTCTATTTTATCAGAATGAAATTTTTGTACTCTCCGATCTTCCAGCCTGTCCTCCTGGCAATGAAATCTGAAATCCTATTTCTTATGTCTTTAAATGTCAATCTATGAGTGCTCTTGGAAATATCGAATTCCTCTTGCCACTCATTGATTCTTCTTTCCATTACTTTAGGATGGCTGTCTTCATGCTTCTTGAGCATTGCCGGATCGATGTGTCTAAGATAGTCGAATTTTTCTTTCTTATATTCTTTTTCCCAACCATTACCGTGGTGGAGAGAGTCGTGATAGCGTTTCTTTGTTGCCATTACTTTAGGAGGTCGTACCCAACCGTAGTGATAGATGTGGGCACCAGTATCTTTTACTCTTAATTTCTTTCCATTGAGCCTGAAGCCCTGGGCACTGCTCCAGGAGGCTATGCCTCGAAAATTCCTGATTATTCTCACTTCTCGTTGATACCAGTGGTATGAGTTTATGAAAGTCGAGTAATCTCCGTAAAAATGTAGCCAGTTAAATATAAGCCCTTCCACTCTCTCATCGGAAAGTTCTTCTTCCATGCGTTTTAATATCCTGTCTAGATCTCGCTCATGGACTACTTCATCAGCCTGTAAGTAGAAACACCAATCGCCCGTACATTTCGCCAGGGCAATGTCTGTTTGCTGTGCCAAAATTCGGCCCTTATACTTGAAGTTTGCATCCCATTCTGACTTGATTATCTTGATTTTTTCGCTCTTAATTGCACTGATCTCATCCAAAGTGCCATCATCAGACTTCCCTACATTTACTATAAACTCATCACAGATGGGTAGTATGGATTTGATCGACTCTACTACAGGAAATGAAAATTTTATAGCGTCTTTCACAAAAGTAAATCCGCTTACATTCAATTTTCTTCTCCTAATCCTTCCAGGCTCCCCGTTTGAATTATTTTCTTATATGCCTTTATATACTTCCCGGTCATGATTTTGGCTGTAAAATTCTCCTCCACTCTTTCTCTACATTTTCTGGGACTGATTTCATCGATTCTGTTTATGGCTTCCTGGAATTCTTCAAAGGTGTTACAGCGAAAACCGACATCAGGAGTAACTAACTCAGGCATTGCTCCTTTATTAGTAGTGATAACAGGTGTTCCTGAGGCTAATGCTTCTATGGTCACCAGACCAAATGGTTCCTCCCAGTTTGTGGGAAAAATGAGGGCTCTTGCTCCTGCTAAAAGCTCTGCTTTTTCTCTATCATCTACTTCTCCTATAAATTTGATATTCTTTCTAAAGGAGAGCTTCCATCCCCCAGCAACGATCAGTTTGAATCTCATCACCTTTGCTAACCTTATGGCTAAATCTACATTCTTAACTTTCCAGGAGACTTTTGATAAGAAGACAAAATAGTTTTCCTTCTTCTCCCTATAGGTAAAACTGTCGAGTTTGATTCCGTTGTAAATATAATGTGTGCTCTTATGACGAATAGCATGGTTCCTGCTCACAAATACTGTATTGGGTAGAAATTTCTCTCCCGGTTTACCATTTCCCTCAATCAAGACTAAATAGGGTTTCGGGGGAGTCTCTTGCGGTGTGCCATATAGCTGAACAATGTCTATATTGCCAGGAATATAATCTTCAAAATTTTGTATGGGTTTCTTTATTGTGGTGACATTTACAGAAGGTAAATGCGTGCCCGCCAGGCTGAGTAGATATACCTTATGTCCCCTGTTTACCTGTTCCTTCATTAAATTAACAGCTATCCTCTGTGTTCCTCCATACTTTTTCACAGGCAAGACCTTGGGGTAGTAATGAAAGATGTTCATTGGAATTCTCCTAAAACCATTACGGGCATAAAACCCTACGCGACTAGACGGTCGTAAATCTTTCTTGTCTCCTCAACCATCCTCTCTATACTGAACTTCTCTTTTACCAGTCGAAAACCTTCTTCTGCCATTCGACCCGTGAGGTCTCTATTTTTCAGAAGAGAAATAATGGCTCCGGCTAAAGCGTCTGGATTTCCCGGGGGGACTAAAATTCCATTTACTCCGTCTCTCACAATTTCCGGGATTCCTCCCACATTGGTAGCCACTACGGGAACTCGAGAAGCAAAGGCATCCAGGAGAGAAGTGCCTAATCCTTCCCATCTGGAAGATAACACAAAGAGATGGAGAATGGAAAGAATTTCCGGAATATCCTGGCGAAATCCGAACAATTTTACCTTTTCTTCTAAATTGAATTTTTTAATTAAAATCTCTATCTCTCTACGAAGAGGGCCCTCTCCTGCTATTAAAAAGATTACCTCAGGAAATTCATCTACCACAATTCTTGCTGCCTCAACAAGAGTTCTGTGGTCTTTATCCCAGGTAAGCGCGGCAATATTTCCTATGATTAACTTATCTCTATTGAGTACCAATTCAGAAATAAGATAGTCTGCCTCTACATTCTGAAATCTCTTTATATCTACTCCGCTGTAAACAACGTCTATCTTTTCTTTTGGTAAACCATCAGCCACTAGAACCTGTTTAACTCTCTCAGAAATTGCTATTATCCTGTCGACATTTGCATACTTCGCTCGACTGAGTATATTCTTCTTAACGGGAAAGTTAACTCTCCGGGAGAGAACAACCTTGCAATTTCCACTACTTCTTGCTGCCAATAGACCCAATGCGTGCGCGTGGGAAGAATGGAGATGAACTATATCGATAGAGTTTTTTCTTATTATCTTTTTTAATTTACATACTGCCAGGAGATCCCATTCTCCATGCATCTGGACCGGGAAAACTTTTAACCCTATAGCTTTTGCTCTTTCTGCCAGAGGGCTTTGAGGAGGACAGGCGATTATGTTATGGTAATCTGTTAGCCTCTGGGCAAGATAGAAAACTTGCTGCTGGCCACCTCTCCATGTTTTTGCTGAATCGATATGTAATATAGTATCCAATCTTTTTACACTAAAGTCTTACTTAAGATTTCTTTTACTTGCTTGCCAATCAATTCTGAAGTAAAGTTTTCCTGAATTAATTTATATCCATTTTCAGCTATTCTTCTCCGTAATTCTTCATTATCCTTTAATAACATAATTGCATTAGCCAAAGAGTCAGCATCTGCCCCTTCGCAGAGGAAAATGTTCTCTCTATCCACAAAATATTCGAGAATAGCGGGAGTTCTTCCAGTAATTACAGGCTTTTTAAAAGATAAGCACTGAAAGACTTTGTTAGGAACTACCCTCAATGCTTTCTCCGTATTCCCGAATATTCCCAGGCAGATGTGGGCACGGGAAACTACCTCTGGTAACTCGTTAAAAGGAACCCAGTCTCGTAAAACTATATTTTTTAATCCTAGTTCTTCGGCCAACTTTTTAATCATAGGAAAGGTCTGCCCCGAGCCTATCAATTCGAAGCGAATGGCCCTATCCTTCGTCTCCACTATCCTGGCTGCTTGCACAATATGCTCTATTCCCTGCAAGGGAAGGAAGGACCCGTAAAATTGAACGAGAAAATTGTTTCCTTTTTTATTTTCCTCTTCGCCCCTAGTTTTAAATAGAGAAAAAAGTTCGTCAGGCACTCCTACTGGAACTCGTCTAAATTTACTTCTATCTATGCCAAATTCCCTGGCATAATAGTCTGCGTGAACAAAGGTA